>ONSK01000152.1 GCA_900320455.1 uncultured Erysipelotrichaceae bacterium
ATTATACTATATTTTTACTACGAATTCATCCCCTCCTTTACACTTCGTAAGAAGAAGGGGACTTCTTCGTTATGGTCAGTTAAAAAACAACTCCTGTCCGTTTCAGACAGGAGTTATTTCATTTAAGGATTTACATGCTTGTGTTCATAGACGATCAGCTGGCAGCCGACGGAAGTATCGGCAGATTCGCCGAGGATGTTCGCGCCGTTCTGCAGGAGAATCACAGTTCCGGCAGGATAGCCGTCTGTTTCGTCTCTGTAGGAAGTGGAAAGGCTGATGCCGTACTTGTTCGCCCAGCTGATGATTGAATCAGCAGAGGAACCCCATGACGGTGCGCTGACATATTTGCGCGGTGTCGTGAATGTCGTACATACCTCATTGGACATATCGCCGGAGATCGTATAGCCGTAATAGCCGCAGACTCTTGTCTCGGTATTGGGCCTGAGTCCCGATACTGTCTGGGTACTGTATTCAGAGCTGGAGGAGATTTCCGCGACTGCCGATCCGTTCTGGGAGACGCGTGCCTTGTAGCAGACAGCGCCCCAGATCCAGGAGTAATCGAACATGCGTCTGCCGTAGGCGGAAGCGATGACTTTGCCATTGGAATTGCGCAGACTGATGTCCATCGTTGTGGATGCCATCTGCAGAGCTCCGGAATCCGGGTACGGCGTCCACGCGAAGGAGATGGAATCATCCTCGTTGTAGACTGCTGAGAAATTGCTCAGAGAAGACAGCTTGCCTTTGCCCTGCGGGGAAACGAGGCTGTCCTTGAACTCACTCTTGATCATGCCCTTGGCAATGTACTGGGAAGGCATGCCGGAGATCGTCTTTGCGTATGGCCATGTGGCAACGATATGCGTGATATCGGAGATGCCCTCAGGTCTTTCGATTGCGGCAGGCTTTTCATTCCTGTTCAGCACATCGACCATGACACTGTTGATCTTGCCCGGAATATTCGCGTTGGACATCGCTGAGGTGAAGTATGTTGTCTTGCCTTTGACAGCCTTGTCAAAGCCGACCCATACGGCAGTGGTGTAGCGGGATGTTTCCGCAACCATCCACTTGTCTTTTCTTGCGCCCTTCGGAATGCCATACTGCAGACCTGCGTCACCCCAGTCGGATGTACCGGTCTTTGCGTATGTCGCATAGCTGCGCTTCAGTACGCCATAGTATGTGTAGCCGCCGGCAATGTTTCTGTTCATCAGATACGCTGTGAGATACGCAGCCTGCGGTGAGAGAACCTGAGCAGGCGTGTATGTCGGTTCAACAGGTTCTTTCAGTCCGCTTCTGTAAACAATTCTGCGGATCGTATGCGGTGCGACGTAGTTGCCGCCGTTCATGATGACTGCGTGCGCTGCCATCAGTTCTTTCGGTGAGCAGGTGAAGCCGTTACCGCCGATCGCGTATGACTGATCGAAGAGATTGACGACACTCTGTCTGAATCCGAGAGATGACATATATTCCTTGACTCTGTCAGCGCCGACCTTGTCGACAACTTCATTCAGAGCCTGGATCGCGGTAGTGTTGAGGGAATGACCGAGGGCATATTCAAGTGTGACCTGGCCGTTGTATTTGCCGCTGGCATTCTTGTATACGAAGGAGCCGTTGGCGACAGGCCTGTCGGTGATGACGTGGCTTGTTGCCCAGCCGCAGTACTCAAACGCGAGAGCGTAATCGAGGAACGGCTTGACGGAGGAACCAGGCTGCTGGTAGTTGGCTGTGGCGTGGTTCAGCAGCATCGATCCGCCGGCTGCGTAGTTTCTGCCGCCGCAGATACCGACGATCTCACCGGTGTGGTTGTCTTCGGAGATGATGCCGACTTCCATCAGCTCATTGGAGAATTTAACCTTGTCGTTGTTTCCGGCAGCGATTTCTTCCATTGCGTCCTGCACTTCCGGATCCATCGCTGTATAGATTTCCATTGAAACAGTCATCGGATCAAGTCCGGTCAGAAGCTCAGCTTCCTTGAGGGCTTCATCGATGTATGCCTGATACTGATACGTCTTGTCTTTCGATGCCTGGTTTGGATCAACCAGCAGGTCTTCCACGTTGATTGTCCTGGCAATCTTCCATTCCTCTTCGGTAATGTAGCCGTGGTTGCGCATCATGTTCAGAACTTCGTTTCTTCTCGTGCGGGCATGCTCGAGGAAGAAGTGAGGGTCATAGTAGTAAGGCGCGTTGACGATACCTGCCATCAGGGCACATTCGGAAATGCTCAGCTCTTTCGTGTTCTTGCCGAAGAACTGGAGCGCTGCTTTCTGGATGCCTCGGATATTACCGATACCGCCGAAGTTCATCTTGTTGACATACATCTCGAAGATCTTGCGCTTGTTGGTGATCTGTTCAAGTTCCATTGCCAGGGCAATCTGCTGAATCTTGTACTTGACGTCCTTGGTCTTGGAAGTACTTGAATCATCATCCTGGAAGTAGGTCAGCTTGACCAGCTGCATCGTGAATGTGGAACCGCCCTGGGTATCGTGCTTGACGATCGTATTGAAGACGGATTTCACAAAACGGGGAATATCGAATCCGTTGTGTGTCCAGTAACGGGAGTCCTCAATCGAAAGGAAGGCGTCTACCAGTGCTTCCGGAATCTCATCGTAGGAGATGTTCTCACGCAGCTGTGTACCGACGTCAGCGATCTGCGTGCCGTTGGCATCAAACACCAGCGTTGATTCCTGAAGCGCGAAGTCTTCCAGGTTGATTTCCTTTTTATCCTTCAGGAATGTCTGAAGTCCCAGCAGGCCGACGCCGCCGGCTACCAGTTCAAAGCCTACCAGCACAGCAAGCAGTATTGTGATAAACCGGAAACCGTGGAATTTTCTTTTCCCGTTTCCAGGTCTGTTCTTTTTCTTACCCATCTGAAAGAGAGCCTCCTTCTGTAAAATACAGTTCATCGATAATCTGCAGGTAATCCACCGGCTTCAGAAAGCTGGAGGGGATGATCCTGCCGGTCTTTCCGAACCATTCATAGGGAATGGAATGTCTGTCTGCAGTATTATAAAAATCTATCATGTTCCGGGCAGGAATGAAATACGTTTCATCATATTCCGTGAAGCGGACGATCAGAAACGCGATCGCTCCGTGCCGCAGAACAGCGTCCAGATGCCGGATCTGGTGGGGATGCAGCATCTTGAAGGGGAAGCTTGTCTTGAGCGAACATTCCTTTGCTTCAAAGTCAATGTATCTGCCCCGGTAGATGCCGTTGTAGTCCGTTGTACTGGGGAGTTTGAAATAGGCTTCCGTGATTTTCGCAGCGCTTCGCTGCGGGTAATCCACCTTGACGATCTGCACAGGCGTAGGCTTCTTGTGAATCACAGCCTGATCGCGGTCAAGATAAAAGATATTCGTGCGGTTGATATCTGATTCAAGATTCATACCGCGTCTGCCGGCAGAGGTGGCCGCAGCCGTCCATCCGCCTTTTTTGCCGTTTGGATAATTTACCATTTTCTTCTCCGCCTAAAGTATTATACATTTGTTCACTTAATTAAGGAAGATTTATTGATTTTCATACTTTGTGATGAGATAATGGACGACAGGGAGGCGATTTTATCATGGCTGGAAAACTGAATCTGGATCCGCAGGCGATTGTTGACATGGAATTCAGCATTGATTTCAAAGGATACAATCCCGACCAGGTTGACCATATGCTTGATTCCGTTATTCAGGATTATCAGACATATGAGAAGATGCTGGCGGATCTGAATGCCAAAATTGAAGATCTCGAAAGAACGAATGCGTCTCTCAGAGCCAAGCTGATCGAAGTGGAAGGCAAGGCGAAAGCGAAGGAAGATGCTGATCCGATGATGTTAGGATCTTCCAATGTCGATATCCTGAAAAGACTCAGCAGGCTTGAAAAACAGGTTTTTGAAGAGAAGAACAGAAAGTAGAATCTTGCACATATGAGGCAGCCGCTGGTCCGTCCAGAGGAAAGTCCATGCTCGCACTGTCTGAGATGACAGTAGTGATTGTGCCGGTCCAATCAATAAGGCCGGGCATCTGAAAAGATGACGGCGGAGCAGAAGCCTAAAGGTTCATCCCATGGCCGAAGCCCTTAAGGTGCCACAGTGACGAAGCCGCGCGGAAACGTGACGGGTGGAACGAGGTAAACCCCGCAAGCGAGAAACCCAAATTTGGTAGGGGAACTGCAAAGGACGAAATGAAGTCCGGCGCAGGTGCGAAAGCACAGATAAATGGCTGCCGCGGCGCAAGCCGCACAGAACATGGCTTATGATTATGTGCTTATTCAGAGGAAGGAAACTTCCTCTTTTCTGTTGCACCGGGCTTAACGTGCCGCAGGAATATGATATAATCATGCATTGTGAAAGGGGCTTTTTACTATGAATCTTCCAAACAGACTGACAATATTCAGAATCGTTCTGATTCCTGTCATAATACTGATTTATCTGTTTCCGTATTCCGCTGCCGGAATTGAGCCGGCTGTATTCCAGATCGGAAACGTAAGTCTTTCCGTGATCAATCTGATCGCGCTGGTCATCTACGTTGTCGCAGCTCTTACCGACGCTCTTGACGGCCATATCGCAAGAAGCCGCAATATGATCACAACATTCGGCAAGTTCGCCGATCCGATCGCGGACAAGCTGCTCACAACGACAATGTTCCTGCTGTTTGTCTCAAGAGGAATTATTCCGGTCGTTCCGGTCATCGTCATGATTGCCCGCGATACGGTCGTTGACGGATGCCGCATGATCGCTTCCGCTAACGGAAAAGTCGTGGCTGCCGGCATGATGGGCAAGATCAAGACGGTTCTGCAGATGATCACTGTAGCGCTTGTGCTGCTCAACAATCTTCCGTTTGAGCTCTGGGGAATTCCGCTCAGCTCCGTTCTTCTCTGGTTCTCTGCTCTCGTCAGCTTCATTTCGGGTATGCAGTACTTCAGCCAGATGAAAGAAGATATTTTCGAATCAAAATGATAAATCCGTGCTTTTCTGCATAGATATATAGTGAAGGAGGTACTGAATAGTGGCCAAGGAAACAAAAACAGCTGCGACTGCGGACAAGAAGGATCAGCTTCTTGCGGATGCGCTCAAGGCTATTGAAAAAGAATATGGAAAAGGCAGCATCATGAGACTGGGTGACAGGGCGGAGGTATCCGTTGACGCGATTCCGTCCGGTTCGCTTGCCCTTGATCTCGCCCTCGGTATCGGCGGCTATCCGAAAGGAAGAATCGTCGAGATCTACGGTCCGGAATCTTCCGGTAAGACCACGCTCGCTCTGCACGCGATCGCGGAGTGCCAGAAGCAGGGCGGCAGATGCGCGTTCATTGACGCTGAAAATGCCATCGATCCTGTGTATGCGAAGAATCTGGGTGTTGATATTGATGAACTGATTCTTTCCCAGCCGGATTCCGGTGAACAGGCTCTTGAAATCACTGAAGTGCTGATTAAGAGCGGCGCGATCGATCTTGTCGTCATCGACAGTGTCGCCGCACTTGTACCGCAGGCGGAACTCGACGGAGAAATGTCAGACGCCAGCGTCGGTCTGCAGGCAAGACTGATGTCCAAGGCAATGCGCAAGCTTGCCGGTGTCATGAACCGTTCCAACACAACGGCGATCTTCATCAACCAGCTGCGTGAAAAGGTCGGCATCATGTTCGGCAATCCGGAAACAACACCGGGCGGCAGAGCGCTGAAGTTCTACGCTTCCGTGCGTCTTGATGTCAGACGAGGCGAAACGCTGAAAAACGGTTCTGATGTCATCGGCAACACCACCAAGATCAAGGTTGTCAAAAACAATGTGGCTCCGCCGTTCAGAACAGCGACAGTCAATATGATCTACGGCGAAGGCATCTCTCATCTGGATGAGGTTATCAACCTCGCGGTTGAAAATGACATCATTGAGAAGTCCGGCGCATGGTTCTCATACAAGGGAGAAAAGATCGGCCAGGGATTCCAGGCTGTCCGTGAGCGCATGAAGAACGATCCGGCATTCGATGCGGAGATCACCGAGCTTGTCAAAGAAAAGATCTTCCCGCAGGAGAAAAAGGAAGAAGAAGTGAAAGAGCAGGCATAGCCTGTTCTTTTTATGTATAATAGGGACATGCTTTCAGAAAAGGAAATCTGTCTGCGGCTGAACCGTAAAACAGCCGACAGCAGTCAATATACATACGCGGTCATGGTGACGGACCGGATCCTGACACTGCTGATCTTCGCGTCATTTCCCATTTCTCTCGCGGTGCTTTTCATGCGCAGGGACAGCAGTCTGCTCAGGTGCATTCTCGTGCCGGCACTGTTTCTTCTGCTTGTTTCGCTGTTTCGCGAAGCGTTCAGCCGGAAGCGTCCGTTTGAGACAATGGCGGATGTCATTCCGCTGATTGCCAAGGAGCGCCCGGGCAGATCGATGCCCAGCAGGCACGTCTTCTCGGCGGCGGCTGTGGCAATGGTCGTGATGAAGGTGAATCCTGCCGCAGGCATGCTTGCACTGCTTTTTGCGGCTGTGCTTGCGGTGTGCAGGGTATGCGCCGGGGTCCATTATATCAGCGACGTTCTTGCCGGTTTTGCGATCGGAATCATCAGCGGCTTCCTGTTGTAGGAGCTGCTGTTTTTATACGCTTTTTCGCTTTTCTGTCACAGATGGAAACATGCCCGCACACTGCATCCTCTGCTTGTGAAAACCGTTACAAACATATATAATACCTATTAGGCTGTTAAGCCGTAACAAAGATGGAGGACAGATCATATGCCAGGTGCTATGCAGTCTTCCATTCTTGCAGGATTTGTAGGTATTGTCATCGGCATCCTGATCATGCTGGTTGCCGGTAAGATGGGTCTGGAGCGTTCCAGAGAAAAATCCCAGGACATTCTTGATGAAGCAAATTCGAAAGCGGAAACCACCATCCGTCAGGCGAACCTCGACGGAAAGCAGCAGATCTATGAGATGAAGCTACAGGCGGAAAAGGAAATAAAGGGTCAAAAAGATAAAATTCAGCAGACCGAAAATAAACTTCTCCGTCGGGAAGATAACTTGAATTTCCGTGAAGAGAATCTTGTACAGAAAGAAAAGAAGGTCAGCGAGAAAGAACGTCTCGCTGAGAACAAGCTTGCAGATCTGAGCAGGATGGAAGAAGATTTGAAACAGAAGATCAGCAACGAGATTGTTGTTCTTGAAAAGATTGCTCAGCTTACGCAGGAAGAAGCGAAAAAAGAACTGATGAAGATTGTCGAAAAGAAGACGGAACAGGAAATCGCGACATATCTTCACGAAGCACAGGAAGAAGCGGAAACACAGGCAGCTGCCAATGCCCGCAATATTATCTCTCTCGCGATCCAGAGATATTCCCAGGAAGAGACGATTGAGAGAACCGTATCCACAGTAACACTTCCTTCAGAAGAGATGAAAGGCCGCATCATCGGCCGTGAAGGCAGAAATATCAAAGCAATCGAACAGGCGACCGGCGTTGATCTGATTATCGATGACACACCGGATATCATCACTGTTTCCTGCTTTGACCCGATCCGCAGAGAGATTGCCCGTCAGTCTCTGGAAATCCTGATGAAGGACGGCAGAATCCAGCCGGGCCGCATTGAAGAAGTTGTTGAGAAGGTGACAAAGGAACTGGATGAGACAATTCTTCAGATCGGCAACGACGCTGTATTCAAGCTCGGAATCGGCAGAATGAACAAGGAGCTTGTCAAGCTCGTCGGACGTCTGCGTTTCCGTTACAGCTATGGTCAGAACGGTCTTGAGCATTCCATGGAAGTTGCGGCTCTTGCCGGAATGATGGCTGCTGAGCTTGGTCTGAACCAGAACCTTGCCAAGAGAGCAGGCCTCCTGCACGATATCGGCAAAGCGCTCGATTTCGAACAGGAAGGTTCCCATGTTGAACTCGGTGCCCGTGTCGCCAAGAAATACGGTGAAAACAGCATCGTTGTCAACTCAATCGAATCTCATCACGGCGATACTGAAGCCCAGGATATCATCGCGATCCTCGTCGCTGCGGCGGATACGCTTTCCGCGGCAAGACCCGGCGCAAGATATGAATCCATGGAAGGCTATATCAACCGTCTGGAAAGCCTTGAAAAGATCGCCAGCGGATTCAGCGGCGTTGAGCGCGCGTATGCGATCCAGGCAGGACGTGAAGTCAGAGTCATGGTTCAGCCTGAAAAGGTCGATGATATCACGATGGTCAAGATTGCCCATGACATCCGTGAGAAGATTGAAAATGAACTGACATATCCGGGACAGATCAAGGTTACACTGATCCGTGAAGTCAGAGTTCAGGAACTGGCAAAATAACGAAATTGTCTATATTTGAGCAGGTGAAAAACCTGCTTTTTTTCTTGCGAACTTATCTAAACATGTGTATGATATGAGCACGTGTTTCACTGAACACTAGGGTTTGTACAAGGTTACACTCCCGGAAGGGCTTTATATAATGAATATCCTGTTTTTAGGAGATGTGGTCGCCAAGAGCGGCCGTGAAGCAGTGGTCAGAAATCTCGCCATGCTGAAAGAGAAGTACAGTGCAGATCTGACTGTTGTGAATGCGGAAAACGCCGCACACGGTAAGGGGATCACACCAAATATCTACAAAGAGCTGATGGAAGCCGGTGCGGACGTTCTGACACTCGGCAACCATGCTTATGCAAAAAAGGAAATCGTACAGAACATGGATCGTTATACCTCGCTTGTCAGACCTGCCAACATACCTGGCGGGAAAGGCAGACGCGTCGTGTATAAAGATATAGGCGGAATCAGAACAGCAGTAGTCAATCTTCTCGGAAACGTGTTTATGAGCAGTGAATACACCTCACCGTTTGCGGAGATGGAAAAGCTGTTCGGAGAAATCAAGGCGGATGTGATCCTGGTGGACTTCCATGCGGAAGCGACCAGTGAGAAGATACTGTTTGCGGAATACTTCAAGGACAGACTGACAGCCGTGATCGGCACCCATACGCATGTGCAGACAGCGGATGAAAGAATCCTGAACGGCTGCGCGTATATCACCGATGCCGGCATGTGCGGTCCGTATGACAGTATTCTCGGACGTGACAAAGACGAAATCACCGCCAAGGTGCTCCGCCAGGAACATACACATTACAAACCGTCTGACGGCGCGGCGATTATATGCGGTGCTGTGATCCGGATCGATGAGACGACAAAGAGGGCAGCTGCGATTGAAAGAGTCCAGATTCGTCCAGATTCATGATGGGATTTTCCATAGATTATATGAAATCATGGTGCTATAATCATTACAGAGGAGGAATTTGAAATGCCAGTAACAGTTGATAAGGACACTTGCATCGGATGCGGTGCATGCGAAGGAACATGCCCTGTAGGAGCTATCGCTCTTGGTGATGACGGCAAGGCTGAATGCAACAAGGATAATTGCATCGGCTGCCTCGCCTGCACAGGTGCCTGCCCGGTAGGAGCTATCTCAGAAGACTGACTCTGAACACGGAAGACCGTCCCATGACGGTCTTTTTTCTGTTTCTCCGGTAAGAATAGTAAAGATCACAAATTCTGTTATAATGTTTAACTATGAATGAAAAGAAGAGTGAAAAATACATTCTGCCTGATCAGAGGGCAGAGGCGAAACGAAGCAGGAATACACCGGAAACGTGCTATGGCCTGTTTCAGCCCGATCATCTGATTACTACCCTGGGCAGAGGAAAGACATATTTTGTCAGAACATATGGATGCCAGGCAAATGTGCGCGACGGCGAGACGCTTGCCGGCATGCTGGAACTGATGGGATTCACTGCGGCAGAAGATGCAAGAGAGGCTGATGTAGTGATCTACAACAGCTGCGCTGTGAGACAGGCCGCCGAGGAACACGTCTTCGGTGAAGTCGGCAGTATGAAACCCGTCAAGCAGAAGAATCCCGATAAGATCATCTGCATCTGCGGATGCATGGCCCAGGAGCCGCTTGTTGTACAGCGGATCCTTGACAAATACCCGCAGGTGGATCTCGTATTCGGAACCCATAATCTGTACCGCTTCCCGGATCTTCTCTACAAGACGATGACCGAGAAGGAACGCGTCGTTGAAGTGTATTCCGAAGAGGGCAGAGTCATTGAGGATCTGCCGGTAAGAAGATCAATGCAGTCCAAGGGCTTTATCAACATCATGTACGGATGCGACAAGTTCTGCACCTACTGCATTGTGCCGTATACAAGAGGACGCGAGCGTTCCAGAAGACGCGAGGATATTCTCAGGGAAATCGAAGAAATCAAAGCGCAGGGAATGAAAGAGGCTGTTCTGCTTGGTCAGAACGTCAATGCCTATGGCAAGGACCTTGGCGAGGAAGACGGGTTTACCGGACTTCTGGAAGCCTGTGCAGATACAGGCATTGAGCGGATCCGCTTCTACACGTCACATCCCCGTGATTATTCCTTTACCACGATCGAGGCGATGAAGAAATATCCGAACATCATGAAATCACTGCATCTGCCCGTGCAGTCGGGAAGCAGCGAAGTCCTGAAGAAGATGAACCGCGGATATACGGCGGAAAGCTATATGGAACTGTATGATGAAATGAAGAAGGCGATTCCCCAGATCACGTTCACAACCGATCTGATCGTCGGATTCCCTTCGGAAACAGATGAGCAGTTCCAGAAGACACTTGATCTTGTGGATTACTGCCAGTTTGATCTTGCCTATTCCTTTGTCTATTCACCAAGAAGCGGAACGCCTGCCGCAAGAATGCAGGATGACATTCCTGCCGAAGTGAAGAAGGAACGTCTGCAGATCCTGAATGAGAAGCTTGCCTTCTATGCCGCGAAAAACAATGAGAAATACAAGGAAAAAGTACTGAAGGTTCTGTGTGAGGGACCTTCGAAAAAGAATCCGGATGTCTTCAGCGGTTACAGTGAGGAAAACAAGCTGGTGAACTTCACCGGAAACAGAAATATGATCAATGATATTGTCGATGTCAGAATCACTGACGTTCACAGTTTTTCCCTTGATGGTGAGGCATTGTGATGAACCTCTGTTTCATTTATAATAATAAAAAAGCAGCTTCACTACCGGAGGATAATATATGAGTAAAGTCAGGATTTTTGCGTTGGGCGGTCTCGACGAAGACGGAAAGAACATGTATGTCGTGGAAAACGACGATGATATTTTCGTGATGGAAGCAGGCATCAAATACCCCGACGGAGATCAGCTCGGTGTCGAGATGATCATTCCCGATTTCAGATATCTCTCAGAGAACAGAGACAGAATCAAAGCTGTGTTTATTTCACACGGTCATGATGACGTCATGGCAGCACTGCCGAATCTGATCCGTGAGATCCCGAAGGTTCCGGTGTATATGGCGCCGCTGACAGCGCTGATGTTTGAAAGAAGAGCGAAGAAGCTCGGACTCAAGGACATGAACATTCACCGCGTCATGCGCAATGCCAAGTTCAAGATCGGCAAGACCGAGATCAGAACATTCGGAACAACACAGTCCATCGCCGACGGCTTCGGTGTCGCTATTAAAACAGCGGACGGATACGTCGTCTATTCCAGTGAGTTCATCGTGGACTATGACACAAAGAATGAAGCGTTCAAGATGGATATCACAAACATCACAGATCTTGGAACAGCAGGCGTTCTGGCGCTGATGTGCGAATCTGTCGGTTCCACAAGAGAAGGCCATTCCGCGCCGCATCACAGAATCACTGAGATGATCGAGCAGTATTTTGAGGATTCGCAGGGAAGAATCTTCATTACGCTCTATAACCAGAATATCTACAGAATTATTGAAGTGGCCGAACTTGCCAACAAATACAACCGCAAGATCATGATCTATGACACAGAGCTCAGAAATCTGATGGCGGACATGGCAAAGCTCGGATACTATCATATTCCCGCAGGTCTTGAGATCGCGCCGTCCACATTCCGCAATGACATGGACAATATCCTTGTGATCATTGCCGGCACCGGGAAATCGATCTTCAGAAAAGTTCATAAAATTGCGACTAAAGAAGATGAGAATATCGAATTCCGCTCCACCGATACAGTCATCATCGCTTCTCCTGCAGTACCGGGCACAGAGCGCTCCGAGGCAAGCATGGAAGATGACCTGTACAAGGAAGCGGGAAGAGTTCTTACCGTGGATACAAAGCGTACTTTCACAATGCATGCCAGCATTGAGGATCTGAAGATGATGATCTATCTGATGAAGCCGAAGTACTATGTACCGATGAAGGGTGAATACCGTCAGCTGATTGCCAATGCGAACATTGCCCTCAATATGGGGTATAATGCTGAAAGGATCATCGTCATGGATAACGGCCAGGTGGCTGTGATCGAAGACGGAACGCTGCAGAGAAGGTTTGATACCGTGGCTGTTGACAGCATCATGGTCGACGGCGGCGACAAGCTGGATGAAAGCGGCATGATTCTCAAGGACAGAGAGCTGCTCAGCACTGACGGCGCGATCATCATCGGCATCGTCATCAACCACAACACGAAAGAAATCATCGGCGGTCCGGATGTACAGAGCAGAGGAGTCATCTATCTGAAGGACGCTGACTACATCGTCAAGGAAATCGGCAATATCATGGAACGCACGATCAATGATGCGGTCAGTGAGAACCGGTATGACAACATGAGTGCCAGAGCTGAGGCACGTGAAAAGATCAGCCGGTATGTCATGCGTGAAACGGGCAAGCGTCCGATGATCCTGCCGGCGATCGTGGAAATCAACACAGCAGAATAAAAGAGGTATTCAGTGGCTAGAAAAACACAGGCACAGAAAGAAAAAGAAAAAAGAAACGAACTGATACAATGGATCACGATCGTGATCCTTTGTGCGTTTGCAATCATCGGAATGACAAAGTCCGGCGCGGTCGGAAGATTTCTGTATGCCGCCCAGAGATTCCTGTTCGGCGAATTCTTCTGGATCGTTCCGGTGATGGTGAGCGTTTTCCTGCTCACCAACATGATGCGGAAAAACAGCGGCGAAGCACCCCGCAGTCCGGCGCTTGTCATTCTGCTCTCAGCTGCGGTATTGATGCTGTTTGCCTTCATCTCTCCGGCATCGGAAGAAACCGGCATGAAGGTATTTATCAGATTCGCAGCCGACGCTTCAGAATTCTTCGGGGCAAATCC
Source organism: uncultured Erysipelotrichaceae bacterium (assembly GCA_900320455.1). Taxonomy (GTDB): domain Bacteria; phylum Bacillota_I; class Bacilli_A; order Erysipelotrichales; family Erysipelotrichaceae; genus Bulleidia. The sequence continues at coordinate 13,063 of ONSK01000152.1, forward strand.
GCCGGAGCATGCCGGAGGAGGACTCTTCGGAGCCTTTCTTTACGGTCTTGCCTCCGCGCTGTTCGGCAGAATGGGAGTCATCCTTGTCTGCATCGTTCTGATCATCATCGCTGCTTTGATCAGCGTTCCGCTCGATGTCTATAAAGACGCTTTCCGCCGCACTGCCTATTTCTTTAAGGCACCGGAAAGAGAAGAAGAGGAAGAAGAGGAGCCGGAAGAAGAAAAAGAACCTGCCAACCTCTGGAACATGATCAGCGAGCACAAGAAAAAAAAGATGATCGGGATCGAAGCGGATGACAACACAGCCGTCACGGAGAATATGACGATCCTGACGGAAAAGAAGGAAGAAAAGAAGCCGCAGGTCAAGACACTGCTCAATATCCGGGCGGATGAGCCGACACAGGAAATCCAGGTTGTCTCTATTCCCGGCAAGGTGATTTCTTCCGAAGAATCCGTATTCATCAATGTGGATGAACTGCGCAGGCCGGAAGAGATGTACGCCAACCCCGGCTACGATGATTCTGACGTCTATGATGAGCCGGAAGTACCGGAAGAAGAACCGGAGCCCATTGAGGAATATATTGAAAGCGAACCGGTGAAACAGCCGGCAGCTGTTCCCCAGGCGCAGCCGGAAAAGAAACCGCAGCCGCCGCACAGAAAGAGCACACGGCCGTACCGTCTGCCCTCACCCGGCACGGTACTGGATCCGCTGCCGGCGAAGGATGCCAACAGTGAGAATGAGATCGCCGCAAGAGAAAAGGGCGAGTTACTGATTCAGATCCTGCGCAATTTCGATATCGAAGCGCAGCTGATCGATACGCATATCGGACCTTCTGTCACCCAGTTTGAAATCAAGCCGGATGCCAACGTCAAGATTTCCAGAATCCTGGGTCTTACGGACAACATCAAGATGCAGCTGGCGGCCAAGGACGTGCGTATTGAAGCGCCGATTCCCGGCAGACCCGCAGTCGGCGTTGAAATCCCGAATATCAAATCCACACCTGTCAAGATGCGTGAACTGATCCGGGAACAGAGTGAAAAGGACAAGGCGCAGCCATTGCTGTTCTTTGTCGGTAAAGACCTGCTTGGTGAATGCGTGACATGCCGTCTCGACAAGATGCCGCATCTTCTGATTGCCGGCGCCACCGGATCAGGAAAATCCGTATGCATGAACTCCATCATCACATCACTGCTTCTCAGAACAAAGCCGGAAGACGTCAAGATGCTGCTGGTGGATCCGAAGAAGGTTGAATTCACGCCATACCAGCATATTCCGCATCTGATCGCACCGGTTATCAATGATCCTGCCAAGGCATCCAATGCCTTGAAGGTCATCGTGCGGATCATGGATGAGAGATACAGCATCTTCTCGCTTGCCGGAGTCCGCAATATTGAAGTCTACAACCAGAAGGTCAAAGAGCAGGGCGGAAGACCGAATGAAGACGGTTCGCCGGCACCGAAGCATATGCCTTACATCGTTGTCATCATCGATGAGCTCGCTGACCTGATGGCAGTTGCCGGCAAGGAAGTTGAACAGTCGATTCAGCGAATTACTCAGCTGGCAAGAGCTGCCGGCATCCATCTGATCGTCGCGACACAGCGTCCTTCCGTGGATGTCATCACAGGTCTTATCAAAGCAAACATTCCAAGCCGCATTGCCTTCGCGGTATCTTCCGGCACCGATTCCAGAACGATCCTTGATCACGTCGGCGCGGAACGTCTGCTTGGAAACGGTGACATGCTGTATATGCCGATCGGCGCCAACAGCCCGATGCGTGTGCAGGGTGTGTTCGTTACCGATGAAGAAGTGCAGAGAATCACCGATCAGGTATCCCGCCAGGCAAGTCCTGTCTACGATGATGCGTTCATCATTCTGGAAGGCGTGGAAAACGGAGAGGGAATCACCAGCATCAATGATGATCCGATGTTCCAGGAAGTGAAGGAATACGTGATTGAAGCACAGAAAGCTTCCACATCTCTGCTGCAGAGAAGATTCGGCATCGGCTACAACCGTGCCGCGAGAATGATCGATGCCCTGGAAGAAGCAGGCGTCATCGGTCCTGCCCAGGGATCCAAACCGAGAGAAGTGTATATGAAGAAGAGCGAATCCTGACGGTTCGCTCTTTATGATCATACAGGTTAGATTAAACTAATTGACATAGTTTCAATACCCGATACAATAATCGCAGGGAGGTGGAATATGAATCTCGCATCTTGGCTGATACTTGCATTGATTATTGCGGCAGTGATTCTGGATATCAGATATCTGCTGAAAAACGGCGTGGATTCCTGCTCGGGCTCCTGTTCATCCTGCGGCGGCAGCTGCAAATGGGCGCATGACATTGAGAAAGCGCGCAGATCCATTCAGAGAAAAAAGAAAATCAAGGCATTTCTGCATCTTGACTGAATTTGCCGGAAATGAGACTGAAGAGCAGATACGGTATACCGTATTTGCTTTTTTTGAGACTCCAGAGCAAATTCGCTCTTTTGATAGCTGAAGGAAAAAGAAAGAGAATGTGAGCATACAAGGAGGTATTGATATGCTTACATCATGCATGATCGTGGGAAGGGTAAAGGAAACGCCGGAAGTCAGGACAACATCCAAAGGCACAACGGTAGCGCATATGCTGCTGGATGTGGAACGGCCTTTCCGCAATGAAGACGGCACGCTGACCACGGATACGTTCAAGATCGTTCTGTGGCGCGGCATTGCCGAAGAATGTGCCGAGCACTGCACGCCGGGCAGTATGATTGCCGTCCGCGGCAGACTGCAGTCAACGGCATACGAGAAAGAAGGCTCCATCTGGTACAACTGCGAGATCATTGCCGAAAAGGTTGTACATATCAGGTGATTCCAACAGATCAGTCGAAAGACTGATTTTTATGTGTTAGAATAATGGCGTTTGAATGAAGAGGGTTAAATCATGGCATTTGATTCATTAAGTGAAAGACTGAATAAAGCGATGCGCAATGTTGCCGGCAAAGGCACACTGACAGACGCGAATATGGAAGATATGCTGAAAGAAGTGCGCCTTGCACTTCTCGAAGCAGACGTCAACTACAGAATCGTCAAGCGTTTCCTGGAGGATATCCGTGAAAAGGCACGCGGCGAAGATGTTCTGAACAGCGTAGAGCCGGGCCAGCAGCTCGTCAAGATCGTACATGATCAGATCATTGAACTGCTCGGTACAGACGACGCTTCCCTGAAGTTCAAGGAAGATGGTCTGACAGTGATCATGCTTGTCGGTCTGCAGGGTACAGGTAAAACAACATCAGTTGCCAAGATTGCGAAGATCTGCAAGGAAAAGATGGACCGCAAGTGCATGATGATCGCAGCCGACGTCATCCGTCCGGCAGCCATCGATCAGCTGCAGACACTCGGTAAGGAAATCGATACGGAAGTCTTTACGCTGGGTCCGGAGAAGCCGGCAATTGAGGCGGTCAGACAGGGTGTTGAATACGCGAAGAGACAGGGATATGACACAGTCTTTATCGATACGGCAGGCCGTCTGCATATCGATGAGGAACTGATGAATGAACTGAGACAGATCAACAGTCTGGTGCATCCGGATGAGATTCTCCTGACAGTCGACGCAATGACCGGTCAGGATATCGTCAACGTTGCCCAGGCGTTCAATGAAGCGCTTCCTCTGACCGGACTTGTCGTCACAAAGTTCGACGGTGACTCCAGAGGCGGCGGCGTCCTGTCTGTCAAGAAGATCACCGGTGTTCCGGTCAAGTTCGTTGGTGAAGGCGAAAAGCTCGATGACATGGGCGTGTTCCATCCGGACCGCATGGCTGACAGAATCCTCGGTATGGGCGATATCGTTTCCCTCGTTGAAAAGGCGCAGGAAAAGTTCGATATGGAAGAGTCCGAGAAGATGGCTGAGCGCATGATGAACGGACAGTTCACAATGGATGACATGCTGAAGCAGTTTGAGATGATCGAACGCCTCGGACCTCTCGGCGGTATCATGAAGATGATGCCCGGCATGAACCAGTACGCAGGCATGATGGATGATGCCAAAGCGGCAGGTGCCATGAAGCATATCAAGGCGATCATTCAGTCCATGACAAAGGCAGAGCGTGCCAATCCCGAGAAGATGCGCGGCACGATGAAGAAGAGAGTCGCAGCCGGCAGCGGCACCAGCGTCAACGATGTCAACAAACTGATCAACCAGTATACAAAGATGAAGAAGGCAATGGACCAGATCGGCATGCTGCAGAGATCGGGAAGCCTGAACGAAGAGAACCTCGAGAAGATGATGAACCGTGCCCAGCAGGGTCTTCCGGACCCCAAGGCAGTCAGAGAACAGATGATGCGCCAGGGCAAGAAAAACAAATTCCGCTATTAATCAAAGCTGTCAAGTAAAAATGCTTGACAGCTCTTTATTGCCTGCATATAATCATTCATGTTGAAACAGGAGGAAAAATCAAATGGCAGTTAAATTACGTTTGAAGAGAATGGGTGCCAAAAAAGCTCCCAGATACCGTATCGTAGCAGCTGATGCACGTACACGCAGAGACGGACGTGAGATCGAAACAATCGGATACATCAATCCGACAGCTGAACCTGCAGAGATTCATGTCGATACAGAAAAGGCTCTCGACTGGCTCAGAAAAGGTGCTCAGCCGTCCGATACAGTTCGCAACATTCTCTCCGGCCAGGGCGTCATGAAGCAGTTCCATGACGAAAAGGTCGCAGCAAAGAAGAAGGGCTGAGTTCTATGGCAGAGCTTGACCAGGTGCTGATGGACCTTGTCAGACCTATGGTTGAGGACAAGGAAAACCTTGATGTTCGTGTAATGTCCGGTACAAATGACAGAGAAGTCATCCTCCATGTGTATGCTAAGGATGATGATATTGCACGTCTGATTGGAAAAAAAGGATCCATGGCAAGTGCTCTCAGACAGGTGATGTCTGTTGCGTCTCATGCTGAGGATAAGAAAGTCACAATCAAATTTGAGGAGATCTAGGATGCATGAATGCATCCTTTTTCGAAAGGAAACAGGATGGAGTATATCAGTATTGGCAGAATCGTGAATACACACGGCATCAAAGGCGAACTGAAAGTGGAAAGCTGGTCAGACTTTGATGAGGAAAGATATGAGAAGGGTAACCGGGTCTATATTTACCATGACGGAAAATATATTCCTTTTACCGTTTCATCATTCCGTTTTCACAAGAATCACACGCTTGTGACGCTTTCTGAGATTCATGATATCAATGAAGCTGAAATCTACAAAAACGATGAGATCTGCATTGACAGCAATGACAGAGGAAAACTGCCGGAAGGTGAATACTACCAGGATGATCTGATCGGCATGAAAGCGGTCAGCGAAGACGGGGAAGAGCTCGGAACGATCACTGACGTGGAAGAGACATTCGGAACCCAGAATCATCTGCGCATTGCCGGAAAGACAAAGGATATCCTGGTGCCGTATGTGCCGGCATTTGTCAAAGACGTGGATGAGGAAGAAGGAATCGTAACCATCCATGTGATGGAGGGCCTGCTTTGAAAATCACGGTACTGACATTGTTCCCGGAAATGTTCTCTGACTTCCTGCATACGTCCATCATCGGCAGATCCCTTGACAGGGGACTTGCGGAAGTGGAATTCGTGCAGATCAGGGACTTTGCCCATGACAACTACAAGCATGTGGATGATTCACCGTTCGGCGGCGGCGCCGGCATGGTGATGAAGCCGCAGCCTGTTCTCGACGCTCTTTACAGCGTGAAGACAGAACAGAGCTATACGCTTCTGATGTCACCGGCAGGAGAACCGTTCTCCCAGAAAAAAGCGCATGAATTTGCCGGCAAGGATCATCTGATCTTTCTCTGCGGCCACTATGAAGGCCTGGACTACCGCATCAACAGCCATGTGGATGAATGCGTCAGTATCGGCGACTATGTGCTGACAGGGGGAGAACTGCCGGCAATGGTGATCATGGACTCCGTCATCCGTCTGCTGCGCGGAAGCATCACAGCAGGAAGCACAGAGGAAGAATCACATGAGAACGGACTTCTGGAATATCCCCAGTACACCCAGCCTGCCGATTACAACGGAGACCGGGTGCCGGATGTTCTGCTGTCGGGAAACCACGCGAAAATCAGAGAGTGGCGCATTCTGCAGTCACTGCTGATCACACGTGAAAAGCGTCCTGATCTGTTCGCGAAACACGAGCTGACAAAAGAAGAAAAGAAAATACTGGATAAGTACGAGAAGGAACAGAATGGCTAAAATGCCGTTATGTTCTTTTTTTCAGGTGTTATTATTATTGTAAGAGGTGGCTTATGACATATACGAATCCAAAACAGACTCCGCTGAAATGGCACCGTTTTGTACAGATCATTGTTCTTCCGGTAATCATTCTCAGCAGCGGCTATATACTTGTTTCCATGTTTGCGGAAGTGACCGGACTGCGTCTTCCGGCGCCGCGTTTCTTCGCGCCGGTGCTTTCCTATTTCCATACCGATATCTTCGCGCTTGGTAATCTCTTCTGGCCGGTTGTCGCGGTACTGGCGGGTGTCTTTCTGATCTTCCTGCTTGCGGTGTCAGCCTGGATCGGCTTCTTCTCATGGAGAACGTACAGCCGGTTCTGCTGGTATCTGCTTGTGATCCTTCTGCTTGGCGTTGTCGCGGCGCTGTTCTGCGGTGTGAACCTGTATGGTGTCAGCACCGGACTTGCGGCATCCTATCTGCAGATTTTCCTTGGAATTCATTCTGTCAGCGAAAGAGGCATTACCATCTTCAGAATCGTGATCATTCTGCTTCTGGCACTGCAGATCGTATTCACCATCCTGAATCTCTTCTATTACTTCAGAAGACGCCGTCTGTTCTCGAGCAGCGCGGAGTATGAGGATGATGAAGATGCGCCGGTACCGGTTGTACAGGCTGCGGTAAAGAAGCCTGAACCTGTGCCTGCGGAAACACAAACACCGGAAGAGGAGTGGATCTGTCCGAAATGCGGCTGTCCGAATACAACCCGCTTCTGCAGTATGTGCGGTATGCAGAAACCTGCCGTACGCGCCAATTTCATGACGCTGCCGCTGACGGAGGAAGAAACAGAGCCTGTATCGGTTACAGAAAGAACAATACCTGAAAATGAAATGCCGGAAGAAGAGGCAGCACCTGTTACAGATGAGCGTGAAGAAAAGCTCAGACAGATCGATGCCATGCTTTCGGAAATCACGGCGGATGAACCGGAAGAAACTGAACCTGTTCCTGAAGAACCGGAAGAAGCAGAGCCTGTTCCTGAAGAAACGGAAGAAACTGAACCGAAGCTCATACGTCAGCGGTTCTGTAAAAACTGCGGCAGTGTTCTGAATGATGAGTCAGATATCTTCTTCTGCTCACACTGCGGCGCAAAATTGCAGTAATGAAAAAAAGCAGCCTGGCTGCTTTTACTCTGAAACGGTTTCTGAGAGGTCAAAGTACTTTTCCAGATACATCTTGTGACCGATCGTGATGACCACGTTTTCCAGCATCTTGTCCGTATCTGTGCTCATCCGCTTCTGCAGGGTGGCGGAGGAATCGGAGAAGCTCTCCAGCACATCCTTGAGCATCATGCGGAATGTATCATAGTACTGCGGAATATCTGTTTCCGATGAACGTATCTCCTGCAGGATCATCCGGATCCTGTCAATGGACAGCACTGTCTTGGTCATGACAATAAAGATCAGAACAGCGATCTGTTCACGGGTATACGTTTTTTTATTAACCCGGTCAAACAGTTTCTGCTTTGCGTAATTGGAAATCATGGACGTGGTAACTTCCATATCCGGAAAGGCGGAAAGATATCCGTTGATATAGCGGGCAACCTGTTCCAGGTATAAACCGACGTCAGGAATCTCGCTGTATGCCGGAAGTGAAAACTCTTTTAGTGTGTCTGTCAGCTCTGTTTTGTTTTTCATAAGGATATTGTATAACCGATAGCTGTTATCGTCAAACAGGAAGACTGAAAACTATTGACAGGATAATGAAAAACCGATAATATAATAGACGAAACGGATAATCAAAAACCGTTAGTAAGTTTATTAATACAAGGAGGCAGACATATGACAGCAATTCAAAGAAACCACGGCATGCTGAACGATATTGACCTCCATGAGGTCAGATACCTGTTCAGACTGAAGGACAAATGGAGTGCAATCACGCATTTCTGCGGGTTTGTGCTCTCCGTATTCGCAGCTCCGGTACTGATGATCAGAGGCGCTGAAATGGCAGCTTCAAAAGCTTCCATGATCAGTTTTATGATCTATATCCTGAGCATGATCATCCTGTACGGAGCAAGCTCCGCATATCATTCATTCAACATTTCAGAAAAGGGCAATCTGATTCTGAAGAAAATCGATCATACCAGCATCTTTCTGCTGATTGCCGGAACCTATACGCCGGTATGCATCACCGCTCTGAAAGGAACTTATGGAAATATCCTGCTGGCAGTGATCTGGCTGATTGCGGCAGGGGGCATTCTCTTTAAGCTCTGCTGGGTGACATGTCCGAAATGGGTATCCTCCGTCATGTATACAGTGATGGGATGGACATGCCTGTTCATTCTTCCGCAGCTGCTGAAAGCTCTGCCTGTGCAGGCATTTGCCTGGCTGCTGGCAGGAGGACTGTTCTATACGGCAGGGGCAGTCATCTACGCCTCAAAGCCCCGCATCTTCCGCAATCCGGAATTCGGACCGCACGAGGTATTCCACTGCTTTGTTCTGGCAGGAAGCCTCTGTCATTTCATCCTGATCTACAGATATCTGGTTCTTCTCTGAATACCAGGGCAGCTGTTATCACGGCTGCTTTTTTTTCGGGAAATTGTATTCTGTACACTGCAATGTACAGAAAATCAGAGAAATCCGCATATATATAAGTCAGGAGGCATGAACGACATGAAGAATACTGTTCTTGAAAAACGTGAGACGCTGCGCAGATACGCTGTCAGACAGCTTGACGATCCTTCCAACAGGATCAGCCCTGAGCAGTGGATGCACTTGCTGAACTGCTACGTAAAACATGAGAGCGCTGAAACATGCGCTGCGAAAACCGGCCTTGACCCGATTCAGATCAACATCAGATACTGTGATCTCAGCATTGAGCTTCTGCGACTTGCTGTAAACAGACTGAACAGTCCGAAACATACAGTGGTATAGTAATTGCGTCTGGAGGATATGGCTATGGACGTAAGGATACTGCATCTGATTGACGGCGCAAGGCAGGCGGAAGGCACTGCGGTTGTGATTGACGTGTTCCGCGCATTCTCGCTGGAATGCTGGATGTACAGCAGAGGGTGTGAGAAAGTGATTCCTGTAGGCAGCGTTGAGGACGCATTCAGAATGCGCGAAAGGCATCCGGACTATATCCTCGCCGGTGAAAGAAACGGCATCATGGTGGAAGGCTTTGACTACGGCAACGCCCCATCACAGTTTGAGCATCTTGACCTTCACGGGAAGACGGTGATCCACACGACAAGCGCCGGCGTGCAGGGTCTTGTCAGTGTAACAAAGGCAGATGAAATCCTGACCGGTGCTCTGGTAAACGCGAAGGCAACCGCGGAATATCTGCTGAAAAAGCAGCCTGAAGTTGTTTCTCTTGTGGCAATGGGATGGAGCGGGATCCGCGATACGGAAGAAGACGTGCTGTGCGCGGAGTATCTTGCGTCTTTGCTGAAAGGGGAACCCGATCCCGGTATCCGTGAGAAGGCACTGGAGCTTCGGTATACGGAAGGAAAGAAGTTCTTTGATCCTGCTAAGGATATGTTTCCGGAAAGAGATTTCTGGCTCTGCACGGATGTTGACAGATTCAACGGCGTGATACGTGTCACAAAAGGCAGCGAGGGTCTGGAAACAGAATATCTTGCAGGAAACACAAAGTAATTTGCGATTGCAGGAATGGCCAGTCTGTGGTAATATCTTGTTTGCGCGAATGCGCATCACTGTTCCGCTGGCCGGTTTATGACTAAGAGCAGATGATCATACGATATATAAAGGAGAAAAGCTATGAATCTGAGTTTAGTCGACAAAATCACAAAAGAACAGCTCCGTACAGACATTCCTGACTTCAAATCCGGTGACACACTGAGAGTCAATGTCCGTATCAGAGAAGGTGAGAAGTCCCGTATCCAGGTGTTTGAAGGTGTATGTGTTGACCGTTCCAACGGCGGCATCGGCGCTACATTCACAGTCCGTAAGATTTCCGGCGGCGTTGGTGTACAGAGAACTTTCCCTGTTCATTCCCCGATCATCGAAAAGATCGAAGTGGTTCGTCGTGGTAAGGTCAGAAGAGCTAAGCTGACATACCTCAAGGGTCTGTCCGCTAAGAACGCTCGTATCAAGGAAGACCGCCGCTAAGCAGAAAAGAAGAGGATATTATATCCTCTTTTTTTTGCCTTAATGCTATAATATTCGGGATATGAAAGAAGAAAAAGATTACAAGAACCTGAATGAAACCCAGGTGTTTGAAAGACTGACAGAAAACAGTACATATGAAAATGAACCTATGTTCTCGGAAACACAGGTTTTTGAAAAGCTGACAGATGCTTCAGAGAAGGAACGTGACAGGCTCTCTGAGACAATGACGATGGAAACGATGACAGATCCGCTTCCGGTCACTTCCGCGGAAGAAGAGGAAGGCGAAACAGAAAGCAAATCCGCGCTGCGTGAGATCCTGCTGTTTATCAGAGATCTCGGTGTGTGCATGGCAATTGTCCTGGTGATGGTGAACTTCGTGATCCGTCCCGTGCAGGTGGAAGGAACATCGATGATTCCGACACTGTCCGACAAGGCGATCGGTGTTTCCAATCTTCTCGGCTACCGCATGGATGGAATCAAAAGGAATGACATAGTCATTATCTATATTAAATCCTCCGACAAGTATCTTGTCAAAAGAGCGGTAGGACTTCCCGGCGATACCATCTCCTGCAGCAATGAGACGCTGTATATCAATGGGGAACCGGTGGATCAGGAATACCTGGACAACGAATACAGAAATACATACGAGGGAACCTTCACAGCTGATTTTGAAGAGATCACCCTCGGTGATGATGAATATTACTGCCTCGGAGACAACCGTCCCCGTTCCAGCGATTCCCGCTTTTACGGACCGTTCCATAAGAGCCAGATTGTGTCCAAGGGTGTGTTCATTCTGTTCCCGTTCAGCAGCTTCGGAGCGAAAACATGGTAAAGGTGCAGTGGTATCCCGGGCATATGGAAAAAGCCCGCAGAGAGATGACGGAAAAGCTGAAGGCTGTTGATCTTGTCATTGAACTGCGGGATGCCAGAATTCCCGCAGCCAGCACCAATCCGCTTCTGAATATGCTGGCAAAGGACAAGCCGCGTCTGATCGTATTATCCAAGACAGATATGGCTGATCCGGAACAGACAAAGGAGTGGGTGCAGGCGCTGAAAAGCGACAATGTATCCTGTCTTGCGCTGGATCTGATGCGTGATCCGCACTGCGGCAGAAAGATCATCCGTGAAGCTCTTGCCGTGATGGAACCGAAGCGCACGAAACAGAGAGCGCGCGGTATCAATCCCCGTGCTGTCAGAGCGATGGCATGCGGCATTCCCAACGTTGGAAAGAGCACAATGATCAACAGGATTGCCGGAAAGAATACGGTGAAAGCAGCTGACAAACCTGGTGTCACAAGAAGTCTGACGTGGATCCATGCCGATCCCGAGCTGGATCTGCTGGATACGCCGGGCGTATTATGGCCCAAATTCGATGATGAAATGACAGGCGCGCTGCTTGCGGCATACGGCTCCATCAACGATGATATTCTCGATGTGAAGATGATCGCCATGGATGCGATCCATGTAATACAGGATCTGTATCCGGGAAAGCTCGAGAAGGAATATGACGCTGAAAATGTGAATCCGAACGGGATGCTGAAGGCAATTGCCGCAAAGCGCAATCTGCTGAGAGCTGATTCCCAGCCGGATATGAAAAGAGCAGCGGAACTGTTTCTCAATGATCTGAGAAAAGGAAGACTTGGAGGAATGACACTCGAACATGTGCGCAGCGAAGATCAGGAAAACATGTCCGAATGATTATGAACATGCCTTTTGGCAGGAAGGCTTTGCTGTAACGGGCATCGATGAAGCAGGAAGAGGACCGCTTGCCGGTCCTTTGTGTGTTGCCGGCGTTGTATTTCCGGAAGGATATGAGAATCCCGATATCTACGATTCCAAAAGTGTCAGCGAGAAGAAGAGAGATCTTCTCTATGACGTGATCATGGAGGATGCCCTCTGGTTTGAAATCCTGATCGTCAGTGAAGCTGATATCGACAGATATGATATTTACCATGCTGATCAGAGAGCCATGGGTATGATTGCGGAAGATGCGCCGTCTGAAAAGATCCTGACAGATGCCATGCCGCTGGAGATTCCCGGCAAGGAAGTGATTTCCCTCATCAAGGGAGATCAGAAGTCCATCTCCATCGCTGCCGGAAGCATCCTTGCCAAAGTGACAAGAGACAGGCTGATGAAAATGTATGACGCGATGTATCCGGAATACGGCTTTGCGAAGAACAAAGGGTATGGAACCCGTCAGCATCTTGATGCCATTGAAAAGTACGGCATCACGCCGATCCACCGCAGAAGCTTCGCTCCGGTGCGTTCGGTGCAGATGAAACTGGATCTTTTCTGAGAAAAACCGAAAAAAATGCATATATATTCAGCGGAGGTGTTTTATGATCAGCAGAGAAATGATCGCTGAATATGCTTATGCATATGAAGGAGACTGGAGCCGGATATCCAGAGCGCTGAGTGAACAGCCTGCATCCGGTTCTTTTTGTATCAGAGAGAAGTACATTACAATTCTGGATGAAGCGTATCCGAAGGAGCTGAAAGATCTGCGGTATCCTCCCTGGATCCTGTTCTATGAAGGGGATATCTCACTGCTTGCAAAACCGAAGGTGACAATCATCGGATCAAGATCACTGACGCCATATGGGTATCACTTAACCAGGACATGCGCATCTGTCCTCCGTGAATCATACGTGCTTGTGTCCGGACTTGCGGCTGGGGCTGATGGCTGTGTGCACAGAACAGCGCTGGAAGGGGGACATACGATCGGTGTGATCGGCAGCGGATTATCTTTTTCCTATCCGGAAGAAAACCGCGACCTGTATGATACGATGAGAAAAAGTGAACTGATCCTGTCGGAGTATCCGAATTTCACAGGTGTCAGAAAACATCATTTTCCCTGGCGCAACAGGATCCTGGCGGCCCTTGGTGAATTCCTTGTCGTCACCGAGGCAAGAGAGCGCTCAGGCACTTCCCTGACGGTGAATGAAGCGCTTGCGCTGGGCAGGGACGTGTGGTGCTGTCCGCACCGCTTTGATGAAGAAAGCGGCATGGGCTGCAACAGAATGATTGCGGAAGGTGCGTATATGCTGTATGATAGCGGACAGCTGAAGATCCTCGCACAAAAAAATCTGCATGGTTGATATTTCCGGTGAATTCAGCTATGTTTTAAAATGCTATTCTGAAGTAGGAGCTGTATTAATATGAAGAAACTGGTCATTGTGGAGTCTCCGTCGAAATCCAAGACAATCGGCAAATATCTCGGAAAGGAATATAATGTCGTTTCCAGCAAAGGACATATCCGTGATCTTGCCATCAGAGGAAAAGACGGACTCGGTGTTGATATTGAAAATGATTTTGCGCCTGTCTATGAAATTTCAAAAGACAAGAAAGATACGGTAAAAGAACTGCAGGCCCAGGCTGCGAAATCCTCCGCGGTTTATCTGGCAACCGACCCGGACCGCGAAGGAGAAGCGATCAGCTGGCACCTGGCGCAGGAGCTCGGTCTGGATGAAAGCGCAGCCGACCGTGTCACGTTCCATGAGATCACGAAGAACGCGGTCATTGAGGCGTTTGAGCATCCCAGAGCAATTGATATGGATCTTGTCCATTCACAGGAAACACGCCGTATCCTGGACAGAATTATCGGCTTCAAGCTTTCCAAACTGCTCAATAATAAAATCAAATCCAAATCTGCGGGCCGCGTGCAGTCCGTCGCTCTCAAGCTGATCGTCGAGCGTGAAAAGGAAATCGCCGCGTTCATTCCGCAGGAATACTGGACAATCGACGCGAAGTTCAAAAAGGACGGCACGGAATTCAGTGCCGCGCTTGCCAAAGTTGACGGCGCAAAGGCTGATCTGCACAGCGAAGAGGAAGCCATGGCTGTCTATAACAGATGCCAGGGCGATTTCACTGTCAGCGAGATCCGCACCGCCAGACGCAAGCGCAATCCGCTGCCGCCGTTCATTACCAGTACGCTGCAGCAGGAAGCCAGCACCAAGCTGTCCTTCAGTGCCAAAAGAACAATGTCAGTCGCCCAGCGTCTGTATGAAGGCATTGACATCGGCAGCGGACAGGAAGGTCTGATCACCTACATGCGTACCGACAGCACCCGTCTTTCCGACGTGTTCATCCGTTCCGCAAGAGACGTCATTACCGAAACATGCGGAAAAGATTATCTTGGCTTTTACCGTGTGCGCAATGATGCCGGTTCCCAGGATGCCCACGAGGCGATCCGTCCGACAAGCCTTGAAAACACACCGGAGAAGATCAAGGGATATCTGACAAGCGAACAGTACAGACTGTACAAGATGATCTACGCAAGAGCACTCGCATCCCTGATGTCAGCTGCCCAGTACGATTCCACCACGGCTGTACTGTCACAGAACGGCTGTGATTTCAATGCCCAGGGAAGCACACTGGTCTTTGACGGCTTCCTGAAGGTATACGGCGACTATGATTCCAGCAAGGACGTTTTACTGCCGAAGCTGGATGAAGGAGAACAGATGACGGCGGAAGAGCTGAAGGCCAACCAGCACTTCACTGAACCGCCTGCACGCTACACTGAAGCAAGACTGATCAAGACACTGGAAGAAGACGGAATCGGCCGTCCTTCCACTTATGCCATGATCATTGATACGATCCAGCAGCGCGGCTATGTCACGCTCGAAAAGGCAACGGAGAAAAGCCGTACCAAGGTATTCCGTCCGACAGAGCAGGGGGTGCTCACAACAGAGAAGCTCGATGAGTTCTTTGATCAGATCATCAATGTCGACTACACCGCAAAGATGGAAGAAAAGCTCGACAGCATCGCTGAAGGCAGCGCGATGGAATCTTCCGTTCTGCATGATTTCTATAACCGCTTCCAGCCGCTGCTTGAAAAAGCATATGAAGGCATGGAGAAGATCCAGCCGGAAAAGGTTGGAGAGACATGTCCTGAGTGCGGCGGGGACCTGGTTTACCGCAACGGCAAATACGGAAAGTTCATCTCATGCGCGAATTTCCCGAAATGCCGCTATACAAGACAGATCGAAAAGGACGGCAAGGAAAAACCCGAGCCGGCAGGAAAGATGTGCCCGAGATGCGGACATGAGCTTCTGAAGCGCAGATCACGCTACGGAACATATTTCCTCGGCTGTTCCGATTTCCCCCGCTGCAATTACATGGAAAGTCTGACGGGCGAAGAAATCGTTCCGAAGAAGACGGCAGGAAAGAGCACTGCGAGAAAAACAACGAGAAGGAGATCTTCATAGCATATGGCAAAAACAGCAACAGTGATCGGAGCCGGACTTGCCGGCTGTGAAGCAGCCTGGCAGCTCGCTTCCCGCGGCATCCATGTGAAACTTGTGGAAATGAAGCCGCTGAAGAAATCACCGGCGCACCATTCCGATGATTTCGCTGAACTCGTCTGTTCCAATTCGCTCCGCTCTGATGCCCTGAGCAACGCGGTCGGCCTGCTGAAAGAAGAAATGCGCACTATCGGATCTCTGATCATGACATGCGCAGATGCCACAAAGGTACCGGCCGGAAGCGCCCTTGCGGTTGACCGTTTCGGCTTCTCCGGCATGGTCAGCGAAAAGATCAGAAACCATCCGCTGATCGAAATCACTGCTGAGGAAGTCACGGAGATTCCGGATGGACCTGTCATCATCGCGACCGGACCGCTGACAAGCGAAGGCATGGCGGCTGCCATCGGCAGACTGACTGGCGAGGAGTACTGCTATTTCTATGACGCTGCGGCACCGATCGTCACAGCGGAATCCATTGATATGACCAAAGCCTACCGCAAGTCGAGATACGACAAAGGGGAGGCTGACTACATCAACTGCCCGATGACACGCGAGCAGTTTGAAGAATTCTACCAGGCATTGATCACCGCCGAGACAGCTGAGCTGCACTCCTTTGAAAAAGAAGTCTTCTTTGAAGGATGCATGCCTTTTGAAGTGATGGCAAAGCGCGGAAGAGACACGCTGCTGTTTGGACCGATGAAGCCGGTAGGACTTGAAACACCGGAAGGAAAGCGTCCCTACGCAGTCGTACAGCTGCGTCAGGACAATGCCGAAGGAACTCTGTACAACATCGTCGGCTTCCAGACACATCTGAAATGGGGCGAACAGAAGCGTATCCTTGCGATGATTCCCGGTCTTGAAAATGCCGAGATCGTGCGCTACGGCGTGATGCACCGCAATACATACATCAATTCCCCGCTGATGCTGAGGGAAACCTATCAGTACAAAGACAGAGATGATCTGTTCTTTGCCGGCCAGATGACCGGCGTGGAAGGATACATTGAATCCGCTGCTTCGGGAATGCTCGCGGGAATCAATATGGCGCATGTGCTGAACGGCGAAGAGCCGGTCATGCCAGGCAATGAGACGATGATCGGGGCAATGTCCCATTACATCACGCATGCCGATCCCGCGCACTTCCAGCCGATGAATGCCAACTTCGGCATCATGCATCTGGCAAAGGATGTCAAAAAGAAAGAACGCAAGGCTGCCTACGCACCGCAGGCGCTTGCTCTGATTCAGGAAATGAAGGAAGATGGAAGACTTTGAAAGGTCGCTGGACCGGTTTCTTGCCAGGATCCGCATGTCGCGGACCGGCTCAGCGGATACGGAAGACGCCTACAGAAGAGATATCGAACGGTTTCTGGAATACCTCAGAAGCAGAAAAATCATTTCTTTTGAGGATGTGACAAAAGAGGATATGAGTTCCTATATCACTCTGCTGCGCAGCGGCGAGATCGGCGGAACGCCTCTTTCCAACAGCAGTTATGACAGAAATCTTTCTGCTCTGAAGTCTTTTTACCGTTATCTCAACCGTGAGGAAGGAATAGAAAACAATCCCGTCAGAATGTTCAAAGGAGCCTCCGCAAGACGCAAGCTGCCTGAATATCTGACGTTTGATCAGATGGAAACACTGCTGAATTCCTTTGATCTTGAGAAACCGTCTGAGATCCGTGACAGATGTATGCTCGAAGTGATGTATGCCTGCGGTCTGCGTGTTTCCGAATGCGCCGGACTTCTGATGAAGGACATTGATCTGCAGGCTGGCTTTCTCAGCATCATCGGAAAAGAGTCCAAGGAAAGAATCGTTCCGTTCTACAGAAGATGCGGACAGCTGATCGCGCTGTATCTGGAAAAGGCGCG
>ONSK01000225.1 GCA_900320455.1 uncultured Erysipelotrichaceae bacterium
GCAGGGGCACCTCTTCGGCCTCTTGAGTATTTCCTCATACTGCCAAGTGCACCTTTTGTTTTCCTTTTCGGCGCTCACTTATACTACCATGGCAGTATTGTATTTGCAAGTATTATTTTCAATTTTTTTACTCTTTTTTTTGAAAGACCGCATAGTACGAAATGACGTCATGGTAGAACTCTTCCCTGATTTCATCTGAGGCATTGAAAAGCTCATGTCTGGACCCTGGATAATTGATGAGTGAAACATATTCTGATTTGTCACGGAAGGCATTCTGACCGCTGATATCCACCATGTTGTCTTCCCCTGCCTGCAGCAGCAGTACAGGTGTTCTGATCAGTGAAGCGTTCTCCACTGCCTTGGCAGCTGCTTCTCTTGCGGCTTTCACCCAGCCCCAGGTGCTTCCCCATGTCTGGAAGTCAGGATCTTCAATTCTCTGGGCAAACTGGTATTCATATCTGTCCGCGTCCATCGCGGAGCTGTTGGCAAGGTCGGGAATTCCCGTAAAGGCGTGCTGACCCGGCGCGTAATTCTCATCATTGTTTACAACATCAGAGTACACTGCCATGAGTCCGACAGCTCTGTCCGGCACTCTGCCGTAATCCATCTTCAGCATCGGTGAAGAAAGGATCGCGCACTTGAAAACATCGGGATGCTGTTCCAGATACAGAGCGGATACCGCGCCTCCCATGGAATGACCGAACAGGAACAGTCTTCCTGTCTTTGATTTTTCTTTTACGATCTGTGTGATAAAGGAATCCATATCCCCGAGATATTCATCAAAGGAATCGACATGAATTCTTCCGTCCCCGTGTCCGGTGGAACGGGCGCTCTTGCCATGGCCTCTCATTTCCACAAAGAAGATCGAATACCCTTCCTGGTACAGACGGCATGCCGTTTCATGATATTTGCCGAAGAATTCACAGAAGCCGTGAATGATGACGACAGACGCTTTCTCCTGCGGATGAATCGCATAGACGCATCTCAGCCGTGTACCGTCATAGCTGAAGATATCCTCATACCTGACGCAGTCTTTCAGCCATGGCTGGATGACTGTCTTTACATATTCGCTGTAATCCTGCGAAAGCTCCTTTTTCTCAATGACGTTTCTGATTCTGTCCGGATAGTTCGTAATGATCGCATGAACACCCTTTTCAAGACACATCAGAGCTTCTTCCGCTTTGTTTACGGTCCAGACATTGACTTCAATATTGCGTTCGGCACTTTCCTTCATCAGAAGCGGATAGCGCAGATTATAGAACCACGGATGCAGAGCATTCACATGATGGTATGCCGCATAGGCAGGCATATCAATCGTTCCGTCTTCATACAGGAATCCTGTCTTCGCCTCCGGATCAAGCTCCTGGATCTTCAGAATCGAGTAATGATTGAATGAGGAATAGATGACCCTGTCTTCCATTCCTTCCTCATGGGTCAGACTGACGATCTTCTCTTCGATTCCCTCATAATCAAAAACACCGGTCTTCAGTTCAATATTGATGGTCAGTCCGGTCGGCTTCAGAAGCTCGAACACTTCCTTCATTGTCGGAATATCCGCATGTTCACATTCAGGATGTGTTTTATTGTAATTGAAACGCCTCAGCTCGGCGAGCGTCATGTCTTTGACAAAGCCCTTGCCGCTGCTGGTGCGGTCAATTGTCTCATCATGAATCACGACGATTTCACCGTCTCTGCTCAGCTGTATATCCAGTTCAACACCGTCCGCGCCGAGTTCTGCCGCTCTTGAAAAAGCCGCAAGTGTATTCTCCGGCATCGTGCCGCTTGCACCTCTGTGTGCCCAGATCAATGGTTTCATTTTTCAGTACCTCTGCAGATTCATTGTACACCCGGTGCAGTGAGAAAACAAAAAAGTTGAAAATTACATGAAAACGCTCTCATGATTTGGTCTAAAATAGGATACAGAGGTATAACGTTATGTTTAAAAATTTCAATAAACTGGAGAAGGCCTGGATCTACTATGATATCGGCAACTCCGCATTCACCATGATGGTTTCGACGATCATTCCCATCTGGTTCAACACGCTGGCCGACACTGCCGGCATGAGCGACTCCCAGTACCTTGCGTACTGGAGCTACGCCACATCCATTGCGACGATCGTCGTGGCATTCCTCGGACCAGTGCTTGGCACGATCTCCGACAACAAGAACTTCAAGAAGCCGATGTTCATGACTGTGCTCTTCATCGGTGTCATCGGATGTGCCCTGCTCGGTGTCGCCCCGAACTGGATCCTGTATCTTGTCACGTATGTGATTGCGAAGATCTCCTACTCCTCATCACTCGTTCTGTATGACTCGATGCTGACAGACGTCACAGAGCCGGAGAGAATGGACCTTGTATCCTCACAGGGCTATGCCTGGGGATATATCGGATCCTGCATCCCGTTCCTTGCGGCGCTGGTTCTGTACTTCCTCGCTACCATAAACAAGGTTCCGATGAAGCTCGCGATCGTCGTTGACTTCCTGCTCATCGCCGCATGGTGGCTTGGTGTTTCCATGCCTCTGATCCGTCAGTATGAACAGAAATACTATGTTGAAAACGCCGGTTCCAAGATCGCTGCTTCCTTCAAAAGACTCGGCCAGACACTGAGTCATATGTTCAAGGAAGAAAAGAAGATTTTCTTCTTCCTGATCGGATTCTTCTTCTATATCGACGGTGTCTATACGATCATTGATGAAGCTGTCGCGATCGGCACCTCTCTCGGTCTTGATACAATGGGACTTCTCGTTGTCCTCCTTCTGACACAGGTTGTCGCCTTCGCTTTCGCTACGCTGTTCGGCAAGCTTTCCCAGAAGTATTCTTCCGTAACTCTGATCACGGTATGTATCTTCGGTTACCTGTTTGTCGCCATCTACGCGCTGTTCATGAAGACACTGGTGCAGTTCGGCATCATGGCATTTGTCGTCGGTATGTTCCAGGGTGCCATCCAGGCGCTCTCCCGTTCCTACTACGCGCAGATCATTCCGGCAGAAAACTCCGGCGAGTACTTTGGTCTCTATGACATCTGCGGCAAAGGCGCTGCCTTCATGGGAACAACAATGGTCGGTATCACCGTTTCCATCACAAAGTCTGTCAACGTTGCTGTTGCAACGCTGGGCATCCTGTTCATTCTCGGCTTCATCTTCCTGAGAAAATCCGCCTCAATCAAATGAAAGAAACGGACTGTTACATCCGTTTCCCAATCACTGTTTTTCCATCAAGCGGAACTGCTGTATATACAGCCGGTTCCGTTTTTTCATCGGCATATACAAATGTGAATTCCACATTCGTACCGACACCGATATTTCCTTCTTTGTCGAGAGCGACAAGCGACATCGGCTGGGCATAGCCGTTGCGCTCTTTCAGCTCTTTATCAAGTTCATTGACGGCTTTCTGCGCCGCTTCCATGGCGGACATTCCCTGCTTCATATACATGACGGCCGCATAGCTCAGCGCGCCTTTCATGATTTCCTCGCCCATGCCTGTCGCCGCTGCTGCGCCTGTTTTTGAATCCGCGTAGAAGCCGCTGCCCGGCACCGGTGTATCTCCCAGCCTGCCCTCTTCCTTCATAAACAGTCCGGAAGTGGACGTAGCCGCGCACAATGTGCCTTTCTGATCCTTTGCGAGAAAGCATACCGTATCATGGCCGTCATAGGCGCTCAGCTGTTTCAGCCTGTCTTTTTCCGCCTGCCAGATTGCCTTGCCTTCTTCTGTCAGATTGTCCCGTTTCTCAAAGCCGTTTGCCTCGGCGTATTTTTCCGCGCCGGAGCCGACCAGGAAGTTGTTGGCATCCCCTTTCAGCAGGGATCTTGCGATCCTGACGGCTGAGCGGTAGCCTTCAACAGCGCCGACAGCTCCGAAATGCAGGCTGTCGCCGTCCATGAAGCCGCCGTCCAGGAATACCCGGCAGTCTCTGTTCGGCCTGCCGCCGCAGCCGACGGAATGGTAGGAAGGATTATCCTCCACGTCGCAGACGCCTTCAGTAATGGCATCGGCAGCGCTTTCTTCGTTTTCAAGCATTTTTGAGGCAATGCGCACACCGTTTTCCGCCATTGCCCAGGTAGCGATCACTGCCCACTTCATCAGTGGCTGAATGCGTCAGGCAGATCGTTTTCCAGCAGGATCGTATCCTTCGGTGTGCAGTGCTGATAAACAAATGCGAACGCCTCTTTGACGGTCTTCATGACATGCACGTTGTTCATGTCAAAGCCGCTTTCTTCCAGTCCTTCATAGATCGGTCTGGTCTGGTTCTCACCGACCAGGATGACGATATCTGCCTTGTCCTTCATCTTTTCACCGAAGGCTTTGTTGTATTCTGCCTGCTTTTCACCGAGGTCGATCATACCCGGTGTCACAACGACTCTCGTATTCGGCATCATTGAGAGAACCTCAAGTGCCATTGCCGAACCTGTCGGGTTGGAATTGAACGCGTCATCGATGAAGCGGTAGCCGTTGATGTTTCTCATTTCAAGACGGTGTTCCACCTGTTTCATCTGTTTTGCGGCTCTTTGAATAACGTTCCATTCCACGCCCAGGTGTCTGGCGCACGCGATTGCGGAAAGGATGTTCAGGATATTCAGCTCACCGAGCAGTTTTGTTTCAATACGGACTCTTTCATCGCCATGCACAACGGTGAAGGAGGAACCTGTCTGGGAATATACGATATCTTCCGCGTGATAATCCACATCGCTGTGACGGATACCGTATGTCACTGTTTCAACATCATTCTGAATGTGATAGTTCCGGATGAATTCGTTATCGTAGTTCAGAATGCCGAAGCCGTCTTTCGGAAGCAGTTCAATCATCTGCATCTTCTCGCGGATGATATTCTCCTGTGATCCGAATGTATTCAGATGCTGAGGACCGATGGAAGTCACAAGTCCGATTGTCGGATGGACAAAGTTCATCAGGTATGTGATCTCGCCGACATGGTCAGCTCCCATTTCGCAGACAAACACC
Organism: uncultured Erysipelotrichaceae bacterium; assembly: GCA_900320455.1. Lineage (GTDB taxonomy): Bacteria > Bacillota_I > Bacilli_A > Erysipelotrichales > Erysipelotrichaceae > Bulleidia. The sequence goes on from ONSK01000225.1 coordinate 4,958, forward strand.
TTGTGAATCGGTTTCAGCATTTCGCGGATCGTGCGGGTGATGCCGAGCGGCGTGTTATAGCTGGCCGGCGTCATCAGTGAGTTGTACTGTTCTGACAGCATAGACTGCATGATGTTCTTCGTTGAAGTCTTGCCGAAACTTCCGGTGATGCCGATTCTGATCAGATCTTTGTGATCTGCCAGGATCTTTCTCGCTTCGTTGATATATCTGTTTCTGATCATGGATTCCACGGGAATCGTGATCCATGCCATCAGATAGGCAAGCAGCCACGGCGCAAGGAACGCGCACAGCGGCATCAGGAAGTGAACACCTGTCTTCAGCAGCACATACAGCAGCACAGCCGCAAGAATGCACATGACAGCGATCTGACGCTTGACACGGGCTGTGTAAACAAGCGGCTTGATATAGTTCTTTTTCTTTTCTTCACTCCACAGCATCATTCCCATGCAGAACATGATGACTGCCGGAATCACAGCGCCGAAGGTTCCTTTGACGACAGCGCCGAGAATCAGCGAAACAATGCAGAGCGCCAGCGGAAGCACCGCCTTCGATGCATTCAGGATCCAGCTTTCCTTCATCCATTTGAAGTATCGCTTTACTTCGTATCTGTTCTGCTGGAACATATGCAGAGCCCTTTTGCAGGGAATGAGCGCGGCCCACACAAATGAGACCGCAAGCAGAATTTTCAAAATCATATTACATATCCTCTTTCAGAAAGACGTCGAGCACACGGTTGAAGCGGTCTGCCTGGTGCCAGTATGCCCAGTGGTCATCTCCCTCAAACACCGCAAGACCTGCGTCCGGCATTTCTTTTTCCATCTGCTGTCCCATCCAGAGCGGTGCAGCAGTATCGTATTCACCCCACACAAGAAGCACGGAGCATTTCACATCCTTCAGGATCGGCGAGACGTCATCGTTGACAACCTTCACGAACGTCGGTCTCATGACACCCTGGGCATTGCGGTAGTCTTCCGAACCGCTGTTCTTCTGAAGCTCTTCCAGTTTCTCGTTCTGTCCCGTCACCTTCAGGAACCACTTGCCTGCCTTGTACGCCTTCGTGCGGATCTGATAGTCCAGTCCTCTTTTCGGCCGGATGCCGGCAGCGCCTGTCAGGCACATCTTGCGCACATTGTCCTGATGATCTGCCGCATAGCGGATGGCGACACGGCAGCCGAAGGAATGTCCGATCAGGATCACGTCCTTCAGTCCCAGTTTCTCAATCATATCGGATAGATATGCTTCATATTCCGGAACACCCCACGGCTCGGGAGGCTCTTCGGATGATCCGAAGCCGGGAAAGTCAATCGCGATCACATGGAAGCGGTCCTTGAAATGATCGAATACCGCCTGCATCATTTCCTTGTTCTGCCCCCATCCGTGCAGAAGGATCATGTCGCGTCCTTCGCCTTCTTCCATATAACAGGTTTTTACACCATAAAAAATATCTGTCTTTTCCATAACGTCCTTATTCTACTAGAAATGCACTGATTCGTTAAGTCAAAAAAGAAGTGCCTCATTCCTTTGAAGCACTTCCGTTTTTCTGACTGTTTTTTTCTTTTCTGCGGCGTTCGCGTTTCGGCAGATCTTTCCAGATCCGGAAACAGACGCCTTCGCTGAGATTCTCCGCCGTCACATGGTATCCGTACGTCGTGCAGACCTTGTATACGATGGAAAGACCGAGACCGAACTGTCCGTCCGTTCCCTTCTCATACGGCTTGAAGATTTTGCCGACAGCGTCCTCATCGATCAGCGGACCGTCGTTGATGATGCAAAGCTCACCCGGCTTCAGCGTGATGCGGATATAGCTTACCGCATAGCGCAGAGCGTTATCGATCAGATTCTCAATGACAATGCGCCACGGTTCCTCTTCGCCATGGAAATATACCGTATCATCGGCTTCACGGATAAAGCGGATTTCCGGACGAATGACCTTCAGGGAGAGGATTGCCTTGTCGATGACTTCACTCATCTTCAGATTGTCCCCGGTTTCCTCACTGTCGAGAAGATATCCCATCTTGTTCAGAACGATCAGGCTGCGTACCTTCTTTTCCAGACGGTCGGCATGTTCAATAATAACATCGACGGATTTCTCCAGTGTTTCGTATGGATAGATGCCATCCTTGATTGCTTCACTGTAAGAGCGGATCGTGGCAATAGGAGTTTTCAGATCATGCGAGATGTTCTGAATCATCTCTTCCTTTTCCCGGTTCTGTTCCGCCAGCTCGCTTTCCATTTCCTTCAGGGCATAGGCAACCGCGCCGATTTCATCGTTTCTGCGGATGTTCAGCTTCGCGCCGGGATCATCCTCACGGATCTTGTCAATATATGTCTTGATCTGATTCAGCGGCAGGATCAGTGACGTGACCCATACCATCAGTAACAGGAACAGCACCATCACAAACAGAATATTGATTCCCACGACCTTGGAGAACAGCTCCTTCTGAAACTGCACACGCAGGGAATCTTCCATTGCCGAAACAAGGAATCTTCCGTCGCTCAGATGTGTCAGGATATACAGATATGCCAGCGGCGCGCTGCCGACTGCCGGCTCCTCCGGCTGCTGGACGAAGCGGTATTCCACCGTTCCGACTGATTCGATCTGCGCCTTTCTGCGGACTTCCTGCTGGAATGACTCGCCGAATTCATTCTGATTGATAAAGTAGAATCTGTCGCTGCGCGGATCATAGATTGCATCAATGATTGTTTCATCATTGGCATCATTCTGCGGAATCAGTCCGGGATTCTTTTCAATGAAGCGGACAACACCCTGCTGCGAGGAATACAGCACGCTGTACATCTGGCTGTATGTGAACTCATCAATGCGCGGTCCGAGGAACAGGAAAAAGAACGCTGCCAATCCGACCAGGAATACAAAGATGATTGCGATCAGCTGCTGAGTCAGTGTCAGCTCACGCAGCCACATCCTGATCCGTTTCATCAGCCCAGCCTGTACCCGAATCCGTAAATCGTATGAATGGAGAGATTCGGCATCTTGCGGCGGAGTCTGCGCAGCGTATCATCCACCACTCTGTCACTTCCGTAGTAATTGATCTCCCATACCTTTTCCAGGATCGCTTCACGGGGGAAGGCTGTTCCCCTGTTGTTTACAAACAGCATCATCAGATCGAATTCCTTTGTGGTCAGTTCGATCGGTTCATCCTTTTCCATGACGGTTCTCTGTGTCTCATCGATCACATATCCGTCCACGACGATTTTCTGACTGTCATCTTTGTATGTTCTGCGGATGATGTTGTTCACACGCAGAACCAGTTCCTTCGGTGAGAACGGTTTAGTGATATAGTCATCAGATCCCTTTTCCAGTCCGATGATTCTGTCAAATTCCTTGTCACGGGCAGACATGAAGATAACCGGCACTTCCGGATCATTGGCTCTGATCTCTTCAATCAGATCGAAGCCGCTCTTGTCTCCCAGCATAATATCCAGAACCCAGAGACTGACGTCGTCATCCGCCGTATGCGCATGCGCCTCATCAAATGTCAGATAGGAACGGACTTCATACCCTTCCTTCTCAAGATATCGTTTGACCAGTTCATTCAGGTCTTTTTCATCTTCTACTATTCCGATTACTTTTTTCATAATTCATCTCCGGTTATCCCCATTGTAACACAAAAGAAAAGCAGGTTTCCCTGCTTTCCAATCAGTCATTGTTCGTATTCTGTCCGCCCGAAGTATCCGTTTCCGTTGTTTCTCCGAGAACGTTCAGAGTATAGGTGGATTCATCCAGTATATACTTCACGAGGCCGTCAGACGGCTGATCGACATACAGCTGGAAATCCTGCAGACCGGGCACGGCGTCCTTCATGTCCACATAGACGCTGATGTTCTCCGGCGCAATCTTGTTTACATTTGCCTGCGTTCCGGTAACCGTCACGCTGGTTGTGGTCTTGTTTTCCGGCTGTGAAGCCTTGTAGTTATTCACGTTGTTGCGGAAGCTGATCGGCACATTCTGAATCGTGCGGCTGACGCTTTCCGCAAGCGTCACGTTGATCGTGATCTGGTTGATGTTCGAACTGTTGACACCGGCCGGAAGAACAACCGGACGCAGCAGCGTGGAATCCTTGGTGATGGTTGCGGCGTTGATCGTGACAACGACCTTGTCAATTTCCGAAAGCACGCTCTCGCTTCCGTAGACAACGACCGTCTGCTGGTCGGCAGTGATCGTATCGATCGCGATGCCTTCCGGCGTGTCGCCGCTGATCTGAATCTCAATCGGAACCGTCTTGTTCGGTGAGGTGACTGGTACTGTGACATGCACGCTTCCCGGAACGATATCAGCGCTGACAGGATAGCCTGTCGCGTCATACGCGATCAGCCTGGCGTCCTGTTCAAAGTCGGATACCTGACCGGATACGTCGATCAGTGCTTTGACAAAGGCAATCGAGGACAGCGTGTCCTTGGAAGCACGGACGTTGACCTTCGTGTATTCAAACACCGGTGTGCCGACGCTGTAAATATTCTCCATGGAATCCTGGTTGATGAAGTCCCAGGAAAGATCAAACTGCTGGGTTGTCTTTTTCTTCAGGGTTACAACTGTCGTGGATGGATCAATGACGATATTCACATTGTCTCCGAATCCTTCAGACGTCAGCTTGACCTGATGACTTCCCTCTGTCAGACCTTCAAGATCCGCAACAACCACACCGCCGGAGGTCATGGCGTTGGTGACGTTTGTCGCATCGCCGATGATCTGCACATCCGCCGTCTCAGGCAGTCCGCTCAGTTCGAATGTGTCGGAGTTGTATCTTGCCGTGACAGCTGTCTGCGGCAGAGTTCTCGTATATTTCATCGAGTTGGTATAGATGGATGTCATCGTGTTGTAGTTGACGGATACATACAGCAGCAGCGCCAGAATCAGCGCGGTCAGCTTGCCGTATTTGCGGTTGAAGAGAACTCTGTCAATGAAGGAAGAGAACCAGCGGCCGATACGGAAGAAGACATCCTCAACCTGCTGGTACGTGTTTGCCATCTTCTGTGACTGGGTGGCAATCTTGTTGGCAAGTTCAGTTTTATTTGTCTGTTCCTCTTCGATCAGATTCTTTTTCTCGTTCTCGCTCATTCGCCGTCACCTCCTTTCCGGGAGGATTCAGCCGGCAGATCTTCGATCATCTTCATCTGATCATCCAGTTCTCCCTTGAATCCGACAATGCCGGAAATATCCAGCTTTGTTGTATCAAACTGTCTCTCCTGCTCGGAAAGCGCTTCGGCATCGATGACCGGCGCACCCTCCGGCTGGCGCTTGAGTTTCATAATGCTTGATTCCCTGGCGGCTCTGACTTCTTCAGCGCTCATCCTGGGAGCCGGTTCCGCTTTCTTTCTGTGCGGCAGCTTCATTTCCGCCGCCATCGCTTCCGCGTCCGCCTCTCTGTAGAGCTGTTCCGCTTCTGTTTCAAGGCTGATCTGTTCTTCTTTTCCACTGACGGCGGGAATCACTTCCTCGGCCTCGATCTTGACAGAAGGCTCAGGATGTTCCGCATGGTCATGTGTTTCCTGTCTGCGCAGAGCGAGCTTGCTGAAGAGTCCGGATCTCTTTTCCGGCTCCTTCGGTGTGCTTTCACCGATGACAACACTGCTTCTTCTGACGCGGTTTGTACGCACTTCGGTAACTTCGCCGCAGATGACTCTGAGCAGATAATTGCGCAGTTCTTCTCTTGTGACGGGATAGATCTTGCCGCTTTCGGCAATGGATACCGCTCCGGTTTCTTCCGAAACAACGATTGTCACCGCATCAGAGATCTCGCTGATACCGATTGCCGCTCTGTGACGCGCACCGTATCTGGATGGCAGTTCCATGTTGGTCGGCGGGAAATATGCCGAAGCACAGGCAATCTTGTCACCCTGAATGATGACAGCGCCGTCATGCAGAGGCGTTGTCGTCACAAAGATCGATGTCAGCAGCTCGGCTGTGACATCCGAGTTCATCCTTGTTCCGGTTGCGACAAAGTCTTCCAGTGAATGCGACTGCTCAATGGAGATCAGGGCACCTGTCTGGTTCTTGCTGAGAACCATGACGGCAGTGACAATATTGTCCACCAGGTGTTCCTTCTCACCGCCGGTCAGGGTGGTGATTCTTGAAAACACATTGGATTTGCCGATACGTTCCAGAATGGAGCGGATCTCCGGATGGAAGATGATGATGATCGCCAGGAATCCCCAGTTCACAAACATATCCATCATATATTCCAGCGTCTTGAGACCGAGCAGCTTTGCCAGTGCGTCGATCACCACGATCAGAATAATGCCCTTGAAGATCTGTATCGTTCTTGCGTTGTTTCTGACCAGTTTCAGTACATAGTAAAGAATCAGCCAGATAATAAATATATCCAGGAGCATCACTGTGATGGTCCTGATGTTTTCAAATGTCAGGTTCAGGGTAACCGCCCCCTTTCAGAAAATCCAGTATATTATATCATACGAAGTGCACGAATCGACCATGTCTCTCAATCATTGCCCGGATCCGCATAGATCCGCATAGATCTGAACGATGATTCCGGCCGCTGTCTGCAGCTGGAACGGATGGGATATCTGTGATCCGTCAGAATCAAATGTGATCATTTCATCCGCAAACCAGGGCTTTTCCGCCCCTTTTCCGCAGATCATCCAGATCTTCGGAAGCACCAGGTGCTTCTCTTTGAGTCGGAAGTTCTGGTAATTGAAATAGGAACCGGTATAGGAAAAGATGATGATCAGTTCATCTTTTCCGGCAGAGAGGATCTGTTCCGTCTGTTCTGCGTAGGCAACAGAAGTATGTATATTCTTTCCCATCATCAGAAGATCCGCCTGCAGGCACACTGCGGCCGTTTCCGCTTTCAGCATACCGTAAGCAGATACCTTTTCAAATGATCTGATATCGAGACACAGTTCTCTGATCTTTGAAAGATCCATGGACATCTCTGCCTGTTTCATTGAATCGGAAACCCGTTCCACCCAAAGATCCGCTTTCATTCTGTCATCTTCCGCTTTGATCTCTTCAAAATGGAACGACGTATCCGAAAGCAGCTGTTTCAGCTCACTGAAATCACGGAAGCCGACATCACGGCAGAAACGCGAAATGGAGCCTGTGCCGACGTGACACCGCTCCGCAAGTTCCGCGATTCCCATGCGGCTGACTTCCTCACGGTTTGTGAGGATACAGGACGCAATGGCGCTGTTTGTTGTCTGTTTCTTTTCCGAAGCCAGCGTGCTGAGAAGCACAACCGGCAGTTTCTCATAGATCATCGTTCACTCCGCTTCAAGAATACCATGTATTCCATCCCGGAGGGTACAATCATCTTCCTCCGGCAAGACTGTAAAGCAGTCTTGCCTTCATTCCGGAAGGATCGATGCCGAGCGCTTCCATGATTTTGAAGGCGAACGGATACGGCGTCGCCGGTCCCTGTGACGTCACGACGTTCTGATCAAATACTGCGACCTCATGCACGAATTCAGCGCTTTTCAGCTTCTCCTCGTATCCTGTATAGCCGGTTGCCTTCTTGCCCTGCAGTACTCCGGCAGCTTCCAGAACCGTTGTTCCGGAACACATGCCGGCAATCAGCTTTCCGTTTTCATTAAACCATTTCAGGGTGTTCATGAATTCCTCATCAGCGATGAACTTCGCAGCGCATGTTCTGCCTCCCGGCACAACGATGACATCCGCTTCCTTCACCTCTTCCGAGAATCTTCTGTCAGATTTCACTTTGATTTTCTGCATGCCTTCGACATATTCCTCATCCTGGAATCTGTATGTATATGTTTCCACACCTGCACGTCTCAGAAGATCTGTGATCTGCATTGTTTCGCTTTCTTCAAAGCCATCGATCATCATGACTGCCGCTTTCTTTGTCATCTTATTCATCCTCCTGCACGTCAAACGCGTTGAAATATACCATTCTCTTTTTTACGGTGAGGGAATCCCCGCCGAGCACGTCAACCAGTTTGTAGGCAAATGCCCATGCCGTTGCCGGTCCCTGGCTGGTGATCAGATTGCCGTCCACGCATACCTTGTCATCTGTATGAATGCCTGTGTGAATCTTCGCGGCTGTTGTAGGATAGCAGGTAAAACGCTTCCCTTCCAGCACGCCTGCCTCATCCAGCGCGATCGGCGCAGCACAGATTGCCGCGATGTATTTTCCGTTTTTGTTCATTTCCTTCAGAACGCTCTGCAGGAGGGCGTGATTCTTCATTGCCTCTGCTCCGCCGTACCCGCCCGGCAGAATGACCATGTCATAGTCTTTCAATTCTTCACTGATTACCTCATCGCAGAGCATTGTAATATCATGCGCTCCGGTGATTTCCTTTTCATCAAGCCCGATCATGTCGCATCTGATTTCCGCTCTTCTGAAGATATCCACAATGGTAAGAGCTTCACCTTCTTCGCATCCCGGCGCAAAGATCACTGCTGTTTTCATTTGTTTCTTCCTCCTGTCTCCGCTGTTACTGTAGATGATCAGCACCGGAAATCCAAGGTTTTTCCAGAATCTGGAAATCACTGGCACTTTCAACAGAGATAAAGAATACTTTTCGTATGAAACAGGACAGAAAACTGACAGCCGGATCTCAGACATTCCTCACTGCGGTGCTCTTATCGGTATGCGGCGGCATGCTGGACGCGTACACGTATTACACCAGAGGCGGTGTCTTCGCCAATGCCCAGACCGGCAATATCATCAAGCTCGGGCTGCGGATCGCGGAAGGCGACTTCCACGCATGTATCCGCTATCTGATTCCGATCGCCGCATTTATCGCCGGGGTGTTCTGCGTTCTGCTCGTGGAACACATCCTGACCATGAAAAAGATCCGCTATATCCGCCGTTCCGTAATCGCTCTTGAAATCACAGGACTTGTGATCTGCGGCATGATTCCCGCCCATGAGAGCACGGATATCATCGCCAACTCGATCATCTCGTTTGTCTGCGCCATGCAGATGGAAGCTTTCCGTGCCTTTGAAGGACAGGCCTACGCGACCACCGTTTCCACCGGCAATCTCAGAAAGGCAGTTGAATATCTCTTCCGCTCCTGCGTGTCAAAAAAAGCGGAAGACCGTTCATCAGCCTTCCGCTATCTGATCATTGTTTCTGCCTTTGTCGGCGGTGTGATTGCCGGTGCCCTGCTCTCGTTCACCTTGAGTATCCGCACCGTGCTCATTCCGGCAGGCATCCTCTTCTTCCTGCTTGGCTATCTGACGATCCGCTACAGACAGATCATCCGGCAAGAAAAGCAAGCGTGATATCCGTGATTTCACGCATCTGTTCTTTCCCCTTTTCATTTGTGCATGTGATACGCTCCAGGAACGTTTCCGCCAGCTTCTCATCACGCACGATTTTCTTTGTGACATCAAAATTGAAATCGAATACAAATCCGACGATGCAGATCATATAGTCCAGCGGTGTGAGACGGTCAAGCACGTCAACACACTGCCTGTTCCGGATCGATTTCATCACGTTCTCAGAAACACATGAGGCATTGATTTCCTCAATCGAGGAGATCCTTCCGGGAAAGATCTCATGAATCGGTTCATCGATCTTGACCCGGAAATTATCCAGCTTGTCCGCATCTCGGATCAGCTTCGCATGAAGCAGTTCCCTTTCATTCAGTCCTTCCTCAATATGGAAGCGGTTATGATTCACGATTGCCTTCCTGATGATTTCATCATATGTATCCTCTTCAATGAAGCGTCTGATCATGCCGTCCTCAAACAGCATCTGCGCACCGCACATGCCGTGATCAAACCGCTCATTCGCAAGCATTCCGGTACGGATCAGCTCTTCAAACCGTCCGATATCATGAAGCAGACCGATCAGCTTCGCAAGCTGGATATCCTCTTCGCTCAGATGCAATCGTTCGGCAATAATTCCGGCATTGCGCATCACGTGATACGTGTGCACCGTCTTCAGACGGAATCCCGGTCTGCCTTTTTCCGGACAGTTTTCAAGATACAGATTCATTTCATGGACAGCTTTGTTCAGGTCAGTCATGACTGCATCATAACAAAAAACCCTCCATTTCTGAAGGGTCTTCCATTACCACAGGATATCCGGATAGATTCCGTTGTCTTTCATCTCCTGGATTCTTGCCATGACATCCGGCTTGTCTTCCTTGTATGTGACACCGAACCAGCGGTCCTTGCTGGAAAGCACCTTGACCTTGCATACGCCTTCCTTGACAAGCTCACCGACGGTTGTCGGAATCAGAGATTCGCATTTCAGCGGATTTTCAACGACTCCCTGATGAATGTCTCTGTCAAATACCGGCATTGCCTCTTCGAAGATCTTCGGTGTGAATCCCCAGAAGTTCATCGAAACAACGTCATCTTCCGCAAGCTCTCTGATGCCGCCGTTGTCATTGCATACAGCCTTGCCGTCTTTCTTGTAGATTTCCTTGATCTCAACGATATCTGTCAGCCAGCCGTCTTCATCCTTGCGGCAGACACCTCTTGTGACTGTTCCGTTTTCAGAGAGCGTATTACCGCAGAGGTAGCCTACCATCGCGTACTCATCATCCTTGATCTCATTTGCCAGATAATTGTAAATCACCTTGTATGCGTCTTTTCCGTAGAAGTCATCCGCATTGATGATGGCAAACGGACCGTCGACGATATTTCTGCACGCCAGCAGCGCGTGTGTTGTTCCCCAGGGCTTCTCTCTTCCTTCCGGAATCGTGACGTCTTCAGGAATGTCTGTCATATCCTGGTAGGCAAACGCGACTTCCATCTTTCCTTCGATCTTGTCCGTCAGTGCTTTTCTGAATGCTTCTTCGTGTTCACGGCGGATGATCAGAACGACTTTTTCAAAGCCGGCTTCCTTCGCGTCATGGATCGAGAATTCAATGATCGGCTCACCGTGGTTTCCCACACCGTCAATCTGTTTCATTCCTCCATAGCGGCTTCCCATGCCGGCAGCCAGAATTACCAGTACAGGTTTCTTGTTCATGATATTTAAAAGCTCCTTTCGATATATCCTCATCAGAATTATATCATCATGGATGCGGAACTGAGATTGGAATATGGACTCTGACATCATTTCTGCTAAAATGTCCTGGGTGAAATTATGAAAAAACTGATACTTGCCAGCCAGTCTCCCCGCCGCAGGGAACTGCTGGAAAAATGCGGCATACCGTTTCTCTGTGATCCGGCTGATATCGATGAATCATTTGACCATACAAAACCGGTCGAAGAAGAAATACGCCGTCTTGCCATGCGGAAAGCGGAAGCAGGACTGATAAAGCATCCGGACGCTGTCGTGATCGGCAGTGACACCGTCGTCGTTTTAAACGGTACTGTCCTTGGCAAACCGGCAGATGAAAAGGATGCGGAAGAGATGCTGAAAATGCTCTCAGGCAATACGCATCAGGTCGTTACAGGTCTTTGCATCATGAGCGAAAAGAAAGTCTACACGGATGTCAGCGTGGCAGACGTCACCTTCGCTGAACTGGATGAGGAAGAAATCAGAAGCTACATTGCTTCAAAAGAGCCGATGGACAAGGCTGGCGCCTATGCCGTACAGGGTCTCGGCGGCAAATTCATCACCGGAATCAGCGGCGATTACTACACAATCGTAGGCCTTCCGCTCAACATGGTATACGAGGAACTGAAGAACCTTTCAGAATATTGATTTCTGTCTGATTTTTGGTATGATATATGGGCATCGCCGCTTTAGTATAGTGGTAATACGCAGCAATGGTAATGCTGAACGGGCAGTTCAATTCTGCCAAGCGGCAC
>ONSK01000154.1 GCA_900320455.1 uncultured Erysipelotrichaceae bacterium
AACAGCGGTATCCCCTGCCTTTGTGCGGGCGTATTCATACGTCAGCTGATACTCGGTAGCGAGTCTCTGCAGATCGTTTTCAAGCTTGGTTTCAATACGGCTCTGATCGATTTTGATGGCATTGGCGCTGGCTTCGGCAGTCTGCAGTTCCTTGCGCATCTGTTTCAGCTGTGCTTCCTTGCGGTCAGCGTCCTGGGTTACCTGCAGACGCTGTTCACGCTTCGTCTTGATCTCATTGGTGATTTCATCACGATGCGAGTATGCGCTGTTAAGACGAAGGACAAGCTCATCGACATGGGTATCCGTGTCTTCCGGCGTATCCTGCGGCTGCAGCAGTGAGTAGTCATTCTGCAGTTTTTCGTATTTGGCCTGTTTCGCTTCCACGACAGGTTCAAGAGCAGCGGCAGCGAATCGCTTCTCCTGCAGCTGCATGGAAAGTGAATCCTTGTTCTTTTCCGCCGTCTCCTGATTTCTGCGGGCGATTTCCGTTCTCGCGGACTGGGCGTCCAGCTGTTCGCTGATCGTCTGCAGTTCATGACGCATGGTGACGATGTTTGTGTCGTGCTTTGTCTTTCCGCCGGTCATCGATCCGCCGCGGTGAATAACTTCGCCGTCCAGCGTGACGATCTTGTACATGCGCTTTGTCAGAGCAGAAAGATTGTTTCCGGATTCCATCGTATCGCATACAAGAACGTTCTGAAGCAGGTTCTGCACAACCGGATCAAATTTCGGATCGCATGTCACGAAATCAGATGCCGTGCCGAGATACCCTTTCGTATTCTGGCAGATGATCTGATTCTCACGGCTGACATAACGCGGCGAACATACGTTCAGCGGCAGGAAGGTGGCGCGTCCGCTCATATTCCTGTTCAGGAAGCGGATCGCATCACGGGCTGCCTGTTCATCACGGGTAACGATGTTGTTCATCGCTCCGCCGAGCGCTGTTGAGATTGCTTCTTCATAGCCGTTTTCGACATTCAGCACCTGACCGACAACACCGAGGATGCCGCTCAGAGCTTGACGGTTGTCCATGACGGAACGGATGCCTGCCTGATTGTTGAACGGATTTCTGATCAGCTGTTCAAGGACGCTCTTTCTGTTTTCCAGACTGCGCTTGCGGCCGGATGCCTGCTCGTACTCGCTGCGGCGGTCGACGATCTCCTGGGCGCTGATATTCAGACGTTCGCTGAGCAGTCTGATCTCATTGTTCAATGAATCCAGACGTCTCTTACGGTCATCGTATTCGACCTTCGCGGAATCCAGCAGATCACGCAGTTCATGGATCTTCTGCTCATCGCTGCCGGTATTGACGATGTACTTTCTTCTTTCATCAAGCTCGGTCTTGCGGGCTTCAAGAGCCTGCACGTCGCTGTAGTTGCGCATCAGCTCATCCTGCAGATCGTTGATCTGTCTGTCGAGCTCACGCGCTGCCTTGCGGCTTTCTGAGATCCTTGTTTCACTGACCATGATATTGGTGTTGTACATCGTGGTCTGTGTTTCAATTTCAAACAGTGTTTTCTTCGCGGATTCGATATCAGCGTTGAACTGTTCGATTTCCTGTACAAGTACAGATATTTCAATTTCTTCCAGTCTGGATTTCTTCTCACGGTAGATCTCCGCCTTGCGTGCCTGACGCTTCAGCGGCGATACCTGCTTTTCCAGTTCGTTCAGAACGTCCTGGGAACGTTCCAGATTGGCAGTTGTCCGTTCCAGACGGGACAGTGATTCAATCTTTCTCTTCTTGTATTTGGCGACACCGGCTGCTTCTTCAAAGATGCCTCTTCTTTCTTGGGGTTTCGCTTCGGCAAAGGAAACGACGTTGCCCTGGCTGATGATGCTCAGACTGTCACGGCCAAGACCGGTATCCAGAAAGAGCTCAACAACATCCTTGAGACGCACATTGACTCTGTTGATCAGATATTCCGCATCGCCTGAGTCACGGTACAGACGTCTTGTGACTTCCAGCTCATCTCGTTCATCATTGAGAATATGAGTTGTATTGTCAAACACAAGCGTGACTTCAGCCATGTTCACTTTTCTTCTGTCCGCACTGCCGGCAAAGATGACGTCATTCATCTTCTCGCCGCGCATGCTTTTGGCGCTCTGTTCACCGAGAACCCAGCGTACGGCATCAGCGATATTTGACTTTCCGCATCCGTTCGGACCGACGACACCGGTGATCGGATGTTCAAAGGATATGACTGTTCGATCTGCAAAAGACTTGAATCCCTGCATTTCAATGCGCTTTAAAAACATGATTTCTCCTTTTATCGCCTGTTATTATACCAAAATACCCCCTCTTCGTGAATAACGCGCACGACAAAAAAAAGGATCACTTCCGTGACCCTTCTGATACAGATTACTTCTTTTCCTTGAGCAGTTCGACGATCTGTTCAAGAGCGACCAGTTCAGCGCTCTTTTCAGGCTCCGGTGCCGGCTCTTCTTCCTTCGGTTTCTCAGCCATTGCTTTGAGCTTGTTGGCTGTCTTGACCAGTGAGAACAGAACGAACGCGACGATGATGAAGTTCAGAATCGCAGCGATCAGGTTACCGATGCCGAATACGACTTTGCCGTCGAATACGGAAATGACGATTGTGCTGAGGTCAGCCTGGAACAGGCAGCCGATCAGCGGATTGATAATGTTCTCAGTGAAGGCGGCGATGATGCTTCCGAATGCTGTCGCAATGATCACGCCGATTGCCATGTCCATGACATTTCCCTTCAGAGCGAATGCCTTAAATTCTTCGAGAAATTTCTTCATTTGCTATCTCCTTTGCATTTTCTGCGCTATCCTCTGCATCCATAAGCAGGTACATGCCCCGGCAGCTCCCCTTTTCCGCTGTAAGAGGCATGGGCTCATAAATCAGGGATACACTGTTATTATACGACACTTTGTAAATGTTTCCATTGAAATCCGTAATTGTTTCAGGAATGTTTTCAATGAATTTGTCCTTAATGTACATGAGTACTCTTCTGCCGTAAACAACTCTGTAAAGGTACGGTGTAAAGCCATAGCGCTCTTCAAATGCGCGGATCAGGTTCTCACACTGCGCGTCGTTGATCTCAGAGGAAATGACTGCGGCTGTGATTCCCGGTCTGCTCAGGAAATAAGCAGCCGCATAGGAGTTGGCGATGTTCAGCGTATAACCGGCAATGCAGTTTTCTCTTTCAGAATAGAGATCACCGATCTCACTTAGGATCTGATTCTGATACGTCTTCTTCTCAGAAAGATCCTGATTAATTGGTGAACAGACTTCGCTGTGATCCGCATAGCGGATACCGTTTTTCTTTTCCGAAATGAATCTGTTCTGTACAATGACGCTGTCGTGTTCTCCTGTTTCTTCTTCGAATGAAAAACTGTAAGGCAGTGCCTCACCTCTGTCTGGATGATTGATCTCACGCAGGCTGCTGATTGCATCGAGCACATTGCGGCGTGTTTCATTGACTGCGGAAACAGGCAGGAAGATTTCTTCATATTCCCCGCTGATATCGGTAAACACATACGGATAGCCGCCGGTGCGCATCAGCAGCTCTTCCAGACGATCTTTTGAGACAGGTGCCTTCAGCGGCTTCTGACAGTCCGCGGCAGAAGCGCATGTGCAGGTATGGCCGTCTTCATCACTGACCGTCACAAGCAGCGGCTGGCCGGCAATTGCCGTATAGCTGATGTTCAGAGCAATTGTTTTGGGATCATCCTCGATCATGTGATCGATGGAGCTGACCAGTCTTGCGTCGCTTGTCTTCTGCAGAGGCTGTCCTTTTTTCGGGACCGGACGGGATTTGCAGTCAAGCCATACAACATCGCCAGGTCCTGCTTCAGATACCAGACGGTCGTCCTTTTCAATTCTGACAGCTGTCAGTCCGGTATCGGTCGGTCTGTTGAGAATACGCAGTCCGTCATGCTGGTAAAGTCGGTCGCTGAGTCTGACCTGGACTTTGTCATTTTTGTATGAGAGCACGGTTCCGATCCGCAGTCCCATGTGGTTGGGACGGTACTGGCTCATGCGCTGTTTCACATCAGCCGAGAACAGATGACCCAAACTGAATCCTCTGTTGAACATTAACATCAGATCACGGATCTGATCCTGGTTCAGCTCATACGGCTCATTGGCATAATAGGCATCAATTGCCTCGCGGAATACCCTTGTGACAAGCCAGACATATTCCGGGCGCTTCATGCGTCCTTCGATCTTGAGGCTGGCAGCGCCGGCATCAAGCAGTTCGGGAAGTCTTGGAAGGATATTGAGATCCTTCGGCGAAAGGATGTAGTCCCCTTCCGGGAAGTGTTCTCCAGCGGAAGGATAATATTGCAGACGGCAGCACTGGGCGCAGACGCCTTTGTTTGCGCTGCGGTGGTTCACCGAGGAAGACATCAGACACTGGCCGCTGTAGCTGATGCAGATGGCGCCGTAGACAAACACTTCAATATCAATGCCGCATTTGCACATCTCACGGATCGTTTCAATCGGTGTCTCTCTTGCGATGACGACACGCGAAGCGCCTTCCTGTTTCATGTACTTCACACCGGCGGTATTGTGGACATGCATCTGTGTGCTGCAGTGAATCTCAAGATCCGGATAGCAGGTGCGGACGTAATGAAACAGTCCCAGGTCCTGAATCAGAAGCGCATCGACATCGTGCTTGTATAAGAAGTCGATTTCCTTGATCGTATTGGCAATTTCCGTTTCATACAGCATCGTATTGACGGTGACGTAGATCTTTACACCGCGGACATGGCAGAAACGGATCGCTTCCTCAAATTCATCATGGGAAAAATTCCCGGCAAAGGCGCGGGCAGAGAAATTCTGCAGTCCGAGATATACCGCATCGCATCCTCCGGCAACTGCTGCTTTAAGGGATTCCATATTGCCGGCAGGTGCCAGCAGTTCAGCTTTCTTCATGATTCAAAACCTCCCTGATGATCATATATGCCTTTACAAGATCTGCTTCGCGCATTCTCGCATTGGCGGCGGAAGTGCTTGGCAGCGGTGTATAGGCAGTTTCCAGTGCAGTATGCCTGATGAACAGTCTGGACGCAAGAGCACCTGTTGTAAAAATATGACGGATCTTCGTTTCTGCCAGAAGACCCGTGAAATCATTGACTCTGACATTGCGGATGCGGGAGTCGCTGCTTCCTTCGATCGTACAGCTTTCAATCACGTCCCACAGCGCGATGTGATGCTTCAGACAGAAAGATGTCCTGTCTGTGATTTTCACTTCGAATACGCCCTCCAGAACGCGCCAGAAGCGGTTTGAGGGATTGGCATAGTAAAATGACTGCTCGCGTGAGACAACGGACGGGAAGGAACCGAGGATCAGAACTTCGCTCTCAGCGTCATACAGCGGCGGAAAGGGATGCACGAGAACCGGTGTATCCATCTCAGTTTGCCCTTCCGTTTCTGAGCAGGAACAGATCAAAGCCCTCTTTCAGATCTGCTTTTCCCGCCTTGACTGCCTGATCCAGTTCGGCGAGCTCATTGAGCAGACGGAGCACGTCATGCGAACGCATCCGGAACATCTTGTCGAGATTTTTGGATACAGCCCAGGCATTGCCCTGGATCCTGACGGCGATTTCCTCATTGGACAGACCGTTTTCAAAAAGACGCTTCATATAGAACGAAGTTCTCAGACGGCTTGCCAGCATTGCCGTGATCGCATTGAGATCATAGCCGTTTCTGAGCATATCTTCTTTGACCTTCATCGTTTCTTCCAGATTGCCGCTGATGAAGGCATCGCTCATCTTCCAGATATTGACATCGGCATTCAGTGATACAAGACCTCTGACGTCTTCTTCCGAGATCTCCTTCTTTCCATACAGCAGGATCTTTTCGATTGCGGCAGAAAGAAGACCGGTATCTGTTCCGACTCTCTCAAGAAGTTCGCGTCTGGCTTCACGGATACATCGGATGCCGTTTTTCTGAAGCAGGTTATCTGCGTATGCCGCGAATTCCTTGTCCTTCATTCTGTCGAATTTCTGAATCACGGCTTTGTATTTCACAAAGAGCTTGTATTCTTTTTTTCTGCTGTCAGCGTCGGATCCGCTCATCATGACAATCAGATGCGCCGGATGATCGGGAACGGACAGATAGCTTTCCAGCATGCGCAGACGGTCGTCTTTTTCACTTTCATTCTTTTTGCCGGCAGCTGCTGTTTTTGCGGAAGCGGAAAGGAAGGACGGATCTTTCAGGATCACTGCCCTGCCGCCTTCATCAAACAGCGAAAAACTGTCGCATTCCGCAAGTGCCGCATCCAGGCGGAATTTACGGTCGGATGCATCGATCGTTGTGACACTGCCTTTCGGCACGTTATTCTGTTCCAGGATGTAACGGAGATAAGACTCTGCCCGGAACGTATCTTTTCCTGATATGACATATACACTCATGATGGTCTCATTATAGCAATTTTGCCCGATGAGGTAATCAGGAAGTTGAAATACGGCAGACACAGGATCGTGATATCCCCTTCCCACTTGGTATCAAGATAAGGAATATGACGCTTTGCGAGCCGTTCCAGTGTTTCAGCGGATGGATGATGGTAAATACTCCAGGCGCCGGAAGAAATCACTGCAAGATCCGGTTTGACGGTATCGAGAAACAGATCGCAGGAGCCGGTCTTGGAACCATGGTGGCTGAGCTTGAGAACATCACAGTCAAGAGATGGATAGCGGCGTATGATCCTTTCTTCCGCCGTCTGATCCGCGTCGCCTGTCAGAAGATACCTCAGACCGTTCAGCTTGAACCAGAGAACGATGGAATTCCTGTTTTCATCATCCGTTATCAGATCGTTGAGATCATAGAAACGCAGTTTTCCCGATGCGATGACATCCTGGTGTGTGCGGATCACTTCCGGGACATGAAATTCCTGTTCGATGATATCCGCGTTTCCGCTGTGATCGGAATCCGCATGGGTGATGACCATCAGTGAAAGCGATGAGATTCCCTTGCCGTGCAGGAAGGTTTCCACCGCAGAATACTTTGAAGGTTTTCCGGTATCGATCAGAATGTTGTTTCTGTTAAACGGTTCGCGGATCAGGATGGAATCCCCCTGCCCGACATTGATCCAGGAGACTTCCGCAAGCGGATGAAACATGCCGGTACAGAGAAACCCAAGAAACAGAACAAGCACCCGCAAATCGCCATGTTCTTTTTGATCATTGATCCAGGCGGATACAAGAAAACACGGAAGACCGAAGCCGAGTGCGCTGCCGTACAGAGACGGGAATCTTGTGAATGACAATATGGATTCCATGCATTGAAAGAAGATGCTGAAATCCGGATGCGGAAGGATGATTAACAGAAGCGAGAAATACCAGAGAAAGCCGCAGGCAGTCCTGAGAGCAGAAAACAGCACCATTCTCACCGGTTCGCACTTCTGGAAGAAGATGCTGCTGAGGAGCATCGATGCGGTCATGGTACGTAATCTGCCGCAGCTGCGTGAGGATGCAAAGCGGAAGACTGCCGGCATCAGAAAGGATACCGTCAGGATCTGATCGGGATAGAGAATTACAATGGCAGAAAGTCCGATCCCGCATTTCTCAGCTCTGGATAAAGATGTCAGCGAAAGCAGCTGAAAGATCAGGGACTGCACCGGAAGCAGCGGGAATCGGTACAGCATACATACGAGCGCAGTGATCGTGATGACTGTCTTCTTCTGTTTCTTTTCGTCGATGAGATATTGCAGAAAGACGTATGCGGCACTGCTGATACCGGAGAAGGAAAAGCCGTTTTCGGAGAAGAATCCGTCATCTTCCTGATCTTTGATATTCAACAGAAACCGCATCAGGTATTTCTGTTCGTTTTCAGGACACTGCAGGATCCGTTTCTGAATCCAGCCGCGCAGAGAGAATTGTTCATTGATGGAAATCACTGC
>ONSK01000260.1 GCA_900320455.1 uncultured Erysipelotrichaceae bacterium
CCCATGAAGTAATAGGATGCTCTGAGCTTGGTGACAATGTCATTGTCCAGATCTGTATTGACCATGTTGGTCGGATCAATGATCAGATGGTCATGAGAGACTTCTGTTACGTCCACATTCAGAAGACGAAGAATATCCGCCAGTGATTCCACGTCGGCGATCTGCGGGATGCCCACGATCGTCACCGGGCCGTTGGCCAGCACTGCGGCCGGAATCAGCGCCACGGTTGCGTTCTTCGCGCCGGAGATCGTGACTTCACCTTCCAGTTCGTGTCCGCCTTCAATTTTCATTACTTCTTCTGCCATTGTGTGTTTTCCTTCCTGATCAGGGGAATCAGTTCCCTGATATCATCGATTTTCTGATCGGCGGCTGACTGGTCCTGATGGAACCTGTCATCACGCCTTGCGACGGTATAGATACCCGCTCTCTTTCCTGCTTCAATGCCGAGGGTGCTGTCTTCATAGACAATGCATTCTTCCTTTGCCATGCCCAGTGCCTCTGCGGCAAGCAGATAAATGTCCGGTGCCGGCTTTGCGTGCGGCACGTTTTCCCCGCTTTCAATAAAATCAAAGCAGTCTTCGATTCCCATCGCTTTCAGGCTTTCCACGATCAGATCATAGGGAGAAGAGGAACAGACGGCTGTTCTGATGCCTTCTTCCTTCAGCTGACGCAGTACCTCCGGTACGCCTTCGAACATGATCTCTTTGAAATTGATCGGATGTTCTTCATGAAAGTACCGTTCATTGCCTCTGATGATCGTTTCCATCGGGATCCTGTGATCCAGCAGATCATAGAGGATACGATAGGTATCTTCCATGGTCGTTCCCATGATCGCGTATACCGCTTCATCACTTCCCTGATAGCCGTACTGACGCATCTGGTCGATGGTTCCGTTCATATAGTAGTATTCACTGTCGTAGAGAATACCGTCCATGTCAAATAAGATTGCTTTGATCATTCCCTGTTCATTCTACCGTAAACACTGCATTAAGCCAATTGTCATTTACTGAATACCGCTTCTGTCTGTTTGCGGATCTCACGCAGCTTTTCTGCCGTATCCATGTTGCGGGCGTAGTCTCTGTGGAAGAGCAGCGCAAACAGGATATCGCATACCAGCTGGATTCCCGTTCTGGAACCAAGCGCTGTTAAGCGCGGTGACGGCTCGTAGTAGCCGATCTGCACTGCCTCATCCGCGTACTTGAGCAGACTGCCGCCGGTCGGTCCGCTGAGCAGGCATACCGGGATCCTGCGTTCGGAAAGAATTCTCGCGCAGCGGATCATGGATGCCTCTTTCGCGTCATAGGTGATAAACAATGTGACTGCACCTTCTGAGAGGCTGTAGCAGCGCGCTGCGGCCGCGTTGGGATTGGATTCGATGTGAATCGCATAGCCAAGGGCGGAAAGACGTCTTTCCAGTTCCTCTGCCGGCTGAAGATACTGTTCCTGGGCAAAGACAGTGATGATTTCCGCTTCATACATTCTGTCGGCAATTCTTCCAAGCGCATTCATATCCAGATCTCGGTATGTATCCGCGATGCCGCGGTAGTTCAGCG
This sequence comes from uncultured Erysipelotrichaceae bacterium, assembly GCA_900320455.1. Classification (GTDB taxonomy): domain Bacteria; phylum Bacillota_I; class Bacilli_A; order Erysipelotrichales; family Erysipelotrichaceae; genus Bulleidia. The sequence continues at coordinate 1,554 of ONSK01000260.1, forward strand.
TCATCATCTTCGCCGCAAGATCTTCCGGTGTATCTTCTTCGGCAATCGGGAACGATACGTCCAGCAGCGTATCCGCACTCATGAAGGAATCGTAGTCTCTTGCCAGCTCCACGCACAGTTCCTTGAAGCCGCGGAAACCGAGCTTCTTGCAGAAACGGATGATCGTGGATTTGGAGACGTAAATCTGCTCGGAAAAATCATCCAGCGAGATCTGGGGAACAGACGTGCTGTTTTCCAGAATATACTCGGCAATCTGGTTTTCCGTCGGCGTGAACGATTCTTTTTCCTTGAGTCTGTCTGCGATCCTCATATCAATATTTTACTTGGTAAAAACACAAAAGAAAAGAAGCCGTACATCAGTACAGCTTCTTTCAGTCTCTCAATTTTTTGTCTGCCATCTCAGTGCAGAACGAAGTACCTGATCCACTGGTACATGATGGTACATCCGACGATCGTCCAGAGGATGACCGAGTTTGTGTTCAGGTCCAGTTTCTCACGTCTTGTCCACACATACCAGATTCCAACCGGAGGAATCAGAAGCACCATCACATATGCAATGAGATTCTGTGTAGACAGGATATTCACGATATGCTGCTGCGCTTCCTTGTCAACATTCGCTGATGAGATCTCACGGCGGAGGTTTCGATTCTCCTCGCGGATCTCTTCCTTCGTCAGCTTCTGGCGTTTTGATGCTTTAGGCATTAATTAAGCTTCAGCTTCCTGCTGGCTGTTCGCAATAATTACGAACGGTGTGTAGATCAGGATAGATGTCGCAAATGCGATCAGCTGGCAGAGACCACCCATCAGACGAGCACCGGAAGCGAGGAATCCGAGGATACCTGTAGGTGTTGTCCAAGGAGCA
>ONSK01000048.1 GCA_900320455.1 uncultured Erysipelotrichaceae bacterium
ACGGATGTCACCAATCTGCAGAATGCCTTCCAGATGATCATCCGCATGGCGGTGAGACCGCCTCTGATGCTGATCGTATCAGTCATCATGTGCTTTATCATCTCGAAGGATCTCTCGCTGATCTTCCTGATCGCGATCGGCATTCTGGCAATTGTGCTGCTGTATATCACATCGATCGCCATGGCGACATTCAGCCAGGTGTTCACGAAATACGACGCGCTGAATGCAAGCGTGCAGGAAAATGTCACGGCGATCCGTGTCGTCAAGGCATTTGTCCGTGAAGACTACGAGAACAAGAAGTTTACTGAAGCGGCTGCCAATGTGCGCAAGCTGTTCGTCAAGGCGGAAGGTGTCATCGCCTTCAACGCGCCTTCCATGAACCTTGCCGTCTACAGCTGCATCATCGCGCTCTCCTGGTTCGGCGCAAAGCATGTTGTCGCCGGCGATATCACAACCGGCAACCTGACGTCGATGTTCTCCTATGTCATGAGCATCCTGTTCTCACTGATGATGCTCTCCATGGTATTCGTCATGATCACGATGTCCGTTGCCAGCGCCAAGCGTATTGCGGAAGTGCTTCAGGAAGATCCTGATCTGAAGAATCCGGAGAATCCCGTCAAGGAAGTCAAAGACGGATCGATCAGCTTTGATCACGTTGACTTCTCTTACAGATCCGGTACCGGTGAATCCGTACTGCAGGATATCTGCCTGGATATCAGATCCGGTGAAACGATCGGTATTCTCGGTCCGACAGGTTCCGGCAAATCGACTCTGGTCGCTCTGATTTCAAGACTGTACGATGCCACGAAGGGAACAGTTTCCGTCGGAGGTGTCGATGTAAAGAATTACGATATGGCGGTGCTGCGTGAAAAGGTATCCGTTGTTCTTCAGCAGAACACACTGTTTGCCGGAACCATTCTTGACAACCTCAGATGGGGTAAGGAAGACGCTACGGATGAAGAGTGCATGGAAGCCTGCCGGCTGGCCTGCGCTGATGAGTTTATCAGCCGCTTCCCGGATGGATACAACACCCGCATCGAGCAGGGCGGCACAAATGTATCCGGCGGTCAGAGACAGAGGCTCTGTATCGCCAGAGCGCTTCTGAAAGATCCGAAGATCCTTGTGCTGGATGATTCCACAAGCGCAGTCGACACAGCGACAGACGCGAACATCCGCCGGGCATTCCGTGAGAAGATTCCGGGAACGACCAAGCTGATCATCTCCCAGCGAATCTCCTCAATCGAGGATGCCGACAGAGTCATCGTCATGCACCGCGGACAGATTTCCGGCTTCGATACTCCGGCGAGACTGCTTGAAACAAATGAGATCTACCGTGAAGTCTATGAGACACAGGTCAGGGGCGGCGGCGACTTCGATGCGGCCGCGAATGCCTAGGAAGGAGGAACAGTCATGTCAATGAAACGAGTCCCGATGGGCAAGATGAACAAGGCAGTTCTGTTCCGTGTCCTGCGCTATGTATTCCGCGATTACAAGTGGCACTTCCTGCTTGTTCTGCTCTGCATCTTTACCACCACATTCGCAACTCTGCAGTCAACGCTGTTCACAAGAACACTGATTGACGAATACATCACACCGCTGATCGGCACGGCGAATCCGGATTTCGGGCCGCTGTTCTCACGCCTTGTCACGCTTGCCTGCATCCTGATGTGCGGCGTTGTGGCATCGTACGTCAACACAAAGACGATGGCTACCATCGGCCAGGGAACACTGGAACGGATCCGTGTGGAACTGTTTACACACATGGAATCACTGCCGATCCGTTACTTCGATACCCACGCTCACGGCGACATCATGTCCGTGTATACCAATGATGTGGATACGCTGCGTCAGCTTGTCGGCCAGTCGATCCCGCAGTTTGTCAGCTCATTTGTGACGCTGATCGCGACTTTCGGCTCAATGGTCATGCTGAACATTCCGCTGACAATGCTTTCCGTCGCCATGGTCATGGTCATGCTGTACATGTCCGGCAAACTCGGCGGCAGCGCCAGAAAATACTTCGTTGCCCAGCAGAAGAGTCTTGGCAAGGTCAACGGCTACATTGAGGAAATGCTCACCGGCCAGAAGGTAGTCAAAGTATTCAATCATGAGAAGAAGGCAATTGAGAAATTTGACGTTTTGAACAATGAACTGCGTGAGAATGCCAACAGTGCCAACGGATATTCCAATATCATGATGCCTGTCATGGCAAACATCGGAAATATCTCCTATGTTCTCTGCGCGGTAACAGGCGCGGTGCTTGCGGTCAACGGCGGATTTGGACTGACGATCGGAACACTGGTATCCTTCCTGACACTGAACAAGAACTTCTCGATGCCGGTCACACAAATCTCACAGCAGATGGCATCGATCATCAATGCCATGGCCGGTGCCGAGCGTGTCTTCAATATGATGGATGCCGAACCTGAAACGGATGAAGGCTATGTTGAGCTTGTCAATGTCAATGAGCTTCCTCATGGAACACTTGAGGAAACAAAGGAAAAGACCGACAAGTGGGCATGGCGTCATCCGCACCAGGCAGACGGCACAGTCACTTACCAGAGACTGCAGGGCAAAGTCGATTTCTACAATGTGGATTTCAGCTATGACGGAAAGAAGACCGTCCTGCATGATATCGACATCAATGCCAAGCCCGGTGAGAAGATCGCCTTTGTCGGCTCCACCGGTGCCGGCAAGACAACCATCACAAACCTGATCAACCGCTTCTACGATATCGCTGACGGCAAGATCAGATACGATGATATCAATATCAACAAGATCCAGAAGGCATCCCTGAGACGTTCCCTTGGAATGGTTCTGCAGGATACCCATCTGTTTACCGGAACCGTTATGGAGAATATCCGCTATGGCAGACTGGAGGCAACCGATGAAGAATGCATCATGGCGGCGAAGCTTGCCCGTGCTGACGGCTTTATCAGAAGACTTCCGGAAGGATACAATACGATGCTGAAGGGAGACGGCGGCAATCTTTCCCAGGGTCAGAGACAGCTTCTCGCGATTGCCCGCGCGGCTGTCGCGGATCCGCCGGTCATGATCCTCGATGAGGCAACGTCCTCAATCGACTCTCGTACCGAGAAAATCGTCCAGGAGGGCATGGATGCCCTGATGGGCGGCAGAACCACATTTGTCATCGCCCATAGACTTTCCACTGTCCGCAACAGTGACTGCATCATGGTACTTGAACAGGGCCGCATCATCGAGCGCGGCAGCCATGATGAGCTGATGGCAAAAAAGGGAAGATACTACCAGCTGTACACCGGCAACGAAATCGGCGAATGAATACAAGGTCCCGCACAGGGACCTTTTCATTTCGTAAAAAAAGAGCGATGTGGAAGGTCATCGCCCGGGTCATCACAGAAACGAATACGGTACAGGAGGAGATATTCAGTTTCCGTGTTCAGATAGTGTATTTACGGTATCCGCAAGAGTTTTTGCCATACTGTCTTCAGATGAGAGAATCAGATTGATTTCCGTGCGGATTCCGGCGTTCTTCGCCTCAAGCACGGAGATTTTATTTTCAATCGATCTGGTTTCCTCAGCCAGTGTTTCCGCGTAAGCACCAAGGAATATGGCGGAACACAGATACAGCACAGCAGACGCAAGCAGCAGCATTACAGAGAAATTGAGAAGCTTCAGATGTTTTTTTCTCTTCTTTTCAGTCATATACGGATCCCCTGTTGCGGGAATGCTTGTCATACTGATCAAGATACGCAGAAATCATCCGCTCGAGAGCGGCTGTTTTTGTTCTTGCCGAGTCTGTGCAGTACTTCTCAAATCTTTCATAAATCTTTTTATCGATTTTCAGATTGATGTACTTTCCGTCTTTTCTGGCTCTTGGCATTTTATCCCCTCAGGCATCCCCTGCTATGAGTTTATTATACTGTATGTATCAACTAAAATCAACATAAATCAACTGTTTTCAACATGATTGAATAGAAAAAAAGAATTCGTTGATTTCATCGCAGAACTGTTAAATCTGTTATACTTTCCGGGTAGGGAAGGAGAATATCTCATGACACAGAAAAAAGAACTGATCAAGGATCTGACGACAGGAAGTGTTCCGAAAACACTGATACGGTTTTCGTTTCCGCTGCTGCTGTCAGGATTATTACAGATGGTTTACAACATGGTGGATATGATCGTTGTCGGACAGTTTGTCGGCACCCAGGGATTGTCCGCTGTTTCCATCGGCGGTGAAGTGCTTCAGCTGATCACGTTTGTGGCAATGGGATTCTCCAATGCCGGACAGATCCAGATCTCCCGCTATGTCGGAGAAAACAGAAGGGACAAGGTCGGCCGGATGGTCGGTACGCTGTTCACACTGATGATGAGTCTTGCAGTGGTGATCATGATCATCTTCCTTCTGACGTATAAAGGCATTATCAGCTGGCTGAACACACCGGCTGAGATCTATGAATACACACGCCAGTACAGCATTACCTGTGTCTGGGGAATTGTATTTATCTACGGATACAATCTCGTTTCTGCCGTACTGCGCGGTATGGGAGATTCCAGGCATCCGTTCCAGTTCATCGCGATTGCCTCTGTCATCAACATCGTTCTTGACCTGCTCTTTGTCGGACCGATGCACATGGGACCGATGGGCGCGGCTCTTGCGACAGTCATCGGACAGGCGGTCAGCTTTATCTTCGCAATCAGTCTTCTGTACAGAAACAGAGAACAGATTCACTTTGACTTCCGTCCTGAGCACTTCCGCATCTATGGCGATGTGATCAAGCCGCTGCTGACACTCGGTATTCCGATGGTCATCCAGTCCGCAGCAGTCACATTCTCGATGCTGTTTGTCAACTCCTACATCAACACATACGGAACCACAGCTGTCGCTGTTACCGGTGTCGCAAGAAAGCTGGAAGGAATGATCGGCGTTGTTTCCCAGGCAATTTCCTCTGCCGGCGGCGCGATGGTTGCTCAGGCGCTCGGTGCCGGAAAGATCAAGCGCGTTCCCCAGATCGTATACAACGCTCTCTGGATCGTTGCGATTCCGACCGCGGTATTCGCTGTTGTGACAGCGCTGAAGCCGGAATGGCTGTTTGGTCTGTTCTCATCGGATCCGGAAGTGCTTGCGATGGCTGTCAGCTATATCCCCGTTGCGATGATCCAGTATCTCGGTGCGTGTCTGCGACCGGCGAACTTCGCCCTGATCAACGGTTCCGGAAACTCCCGTCTGAATCTGACAGTCGCATTGCTCGATGGCATCATCTGCCGCATCGGTCTGGCACTGCTGCTCGGTGTTGTGTTCAATATGGGAATCTTCGGTTTCTGGTATGGAAACGCATTTGCCGGAACGGTTCCGTTCTTTATCGGCAGCGTCTATCTCTATTCCGGTGCCTGGAAATCCAGAGCATCTGTCAGAGCCGCAGACTAAAAAACTTTCATTCCGGTGCAGAATCTTTCCTTAGTTGGGTATATACTGAATACAAGAGGGAAACTGCACTGCATCTTGGTTCTGGCATCTGTTTCCAGGGCTGAATACATGAAGATGAAAGGGAAGGATACCGGTATGTTTGAATTCATCAAAAAACTGTTCAGAAGAGAAAAGAAGGAAGAACCGGCAGAAGTGACATCGTTCATGCCGGAAAGCACAGATGTTCCGGAAAAGGCAGAACAGACAATACCTGAAAGCAGGTATACGGAAGACTACAAACAGTTCGTGGAAAATATGACAGCTGCTGTTGAAGAGCAGGCGGAAGAAGTCAGAAAGACAGCCGCGGCTTCTGAAGAAGCAGTGCTGGAAGAATCTGAAGAAGAGGTCACTGCCGAAGAGATGACAGCTGATCCGTTCTCAGATCTTGCCGCCATGGAAGACGACGAAGAGAAAGTATAAGTACAATAAAACAGAATGTGTCACATATTCTGTTTTTTTTTATTCGCAATATAAGATGGTTTTACTTACATTCAGATTAAAAACTAGTATAATGATTCAAACGGGGAGAAATCAGATATGCCGAAGATTATCGAAAACGCACAGGCGTTGATTTTCACGGCGGCAAAGAAAAATCTGCAGG
>ONSK01000044.1 GCA_900320455.1 uncultured Erysipelotrichaceae bacterium
GGCGGACATAGCCTCACGGTGAAGTATGCACGCTGCCAGGTCTCAAGAGGAGTTATCTACTCCTCTTTTTTCTTTCCATCAGCAATGCCCCATTACCCATGATACGGAGACTGCTTTATGATCAGATTCGCTAACACTCTGTATCCTGGAAAACAGGGAATCCTGAAATCATCTGAATGGGAAAAACATTATCAAATTGAATTCAAAAAGAAAGGGTGCAGCGCTGACTGCACCCATATTTTTTGATTTGTTAATGAACTCAGCAGAGGGAAATGAATTCATCAATCTCATCTGCGAGGATCTGCAGAGAAGCACGCCAGAATTCCTTGTCAGTCAGGTCAATGCCTGCAACTTCAGCTGCGCCTTCGACTGTTGTTGTGCCGGTAGCTTTCAGCAGTTTCTTGTACAGCGGTACGAAGGATTCGCCGTCTTTCAGATATTTTGCGTAAAGGCCTCTTGCGAAGAGTCCGCCGAATGCATACGGGAAGTTATAGAAACTCAGGTTTCCGCTGTAATAGTGGCTCTTGCATGCCCACATATACGGATGCAGATATTCCGGATCCAGTCCGTTTCCGTAAGCTTTCTTCTGCGCTTCCAGCATCAGTTCACATAACTGATCAGCAAAGAGGAAACCTTTTTCTCTGTTCTCGAATACTGCTGTTTCAAACAGATAACGGGAATAGATATCACAGATGATCTGGTTGGCATCCATCAGCTGACTCTCGATCAGAGCGCGTTTCGCGACAGGATCCTTTTCATCTCTGATTGCGGCATTCATTGCGACAACCTCATTGAAGGTGGAAGCTGTTTCCGCAACCGGCATGGAAACATCCATATTCAGAAGACTGTTGTTTCTGAGACAGTGGTTATGGAATGCGTGGCCAAGCTCATGCGCCAGGGTAACGACATCACCGAGTGTTCCGTCAAAGTTTGTGAGGATTCTGCTTTCCTTCAGGGAAGGGACTTCCGCGCAGAATGCACCGCCGACTTTTCCGTCATGCGGATAGAAGTCGATCCAGGCTTCATCAAATGCTCTGGCAATCATGTCTGTTTCTTCCTGATCAAATGTGGAGAACAGACTGACAAGGTAATCTTTAGCTTCCTCAGCAGTGAATGTTCTGTCATTTCCTTCCAGAGGTGCGAACATTTCATAGAACGGCAGACCATTCTCATAACCGAGCAGCTTTGCCTTGGCGCGCATGTATTCCCAGAACTTCGGCAGATACTCATCCATAGCGCCGAGCAGGGCATCCAGAGTTTCACGCTTCATGTGCGCGTTCTTCAGTGTTTCATCCAGCGGTGACTCATATCCTCTCAGCTGGCAGTGGCTGATGACTTCCATCTTGATGGAGTTCAGGGAGAAGGCAATGCCGTCCTTGATTCTGTCATATGCTTTGAGTTCAGCTTCATAAGCAGATTTTCTGACTGCCGGATCCGGATCATATGCCTTGTTGCGGATATCAGAGAGATTTGTGATACCGCCGTTGTATTCAACCGGCACAGTGGATGTCAGATAGCTCTGCAGATCAGACCATGCGGAAGAACCGCTGATCTCATACAGGCTGATTGCGTTTTCGACTTCCGGAGAGAGCGTATACTTTGCGTTCTCTTTGATATTTGTGAGGAAGAATTCATGTTCTTTCAGCAGCGGATCACTTTCGATCAGCTCCGGAAGATTCTCCAGAGAAGCAACATACTTGATGAGCGCAGTGCGCGGCGCGGCAGTTGCGGAAAGCTTGCGGGAAAGACGTCCGAGAACAGCAGCGGAAGCAGCGTCCGTTGTATTGACTGACTGCCTGAGGCTGGCGAACGAAAACAGTTTGCCAGTCAGCAGAGAAAGCTGCTGATTCAGTGTAATTGCCTTGCAGAGTACATCCTTCGCATCACCATCCAGGTGAAGAGAGAATTCCGTGTACTCCTGCAGGAGCTGATCAAGCTTTGCTTCATCTGAAGCGAAGGCCGGATCGTCATATCCCTTATAGAGTTTGTCTAAAGACCATTCACGATTCATGTATTAAATCTCCTTATCGTAGGAGATTATATCATGTGAAGGAGAGAGAAAACAGAAGAGGGAACAGTCGAACATGCACGAATGTGAAATGAAAAAAATGGCAAAAAAGAGAAAAAAGTTCTTGCAAAAGCTGAATAAAGGTGTATATTAAAAACACCCGCTTGAGAGCATCAGGTCAAAGGATAAGGTGTGCAGGACGAGTCATAAAATGTCTTTCCTGCGGCACTGAAAAATATCCAAAAAACTTTTGAAAAAAAGTTGTTGACAGGGTGGTGACCGGGTGGTAGTATTATCGAGCACGCTCGGTGAGAGCGGTGCAGAGATCTTTGAAAACTGAACAGGAAAAGAAACACATTACGAAC
>ONSK01000173.1 GCA_900320455.1 uncultured Erysipelotrichaceae bacterium
ATTGATCTATTCATCAACATGGCACTGAATTCACCACAAGTGGCGAAATATCGGGATGTCATGAGCAGAAAAGCAAGTAAATAAGGCTACTGACAGCCACGTGGTGCAAATTCGGACTTTTTATTTTAAAAGCGGATCGTATGACCCGCTCTCATTAACATCCTTTGCGGTCCAGACTGCATGCCTGGGAAAGAGATGCCTCCGGAATGAAGATCTCATAGCCGTTTTCCTTCAGCCAGGATTCCCAGTCCGTCCAGACTTTTCCGTTCTCATCGACCAGCGCGGGAACACCGATATCCTTCACCGCTTTGAGATGATCGAAGACAGGATCGCTGTCACGCAGCGCCAGGAATGATCCGAGATTGCCCAGATTCTCCAGGATCTCAATGAAATCATATGTGACGCTGTTGCGGTCCAGATTTTCTTTCAGCACCATGCAGTATGGGCATCTGACACTTCCGTATACCTTGATCATGATTGATACCTCCATCAGGCATATCGTAATGGATACGCCTGCTTTTTTCAAACAGACTGCTTTTTCTGATCCATCGCCTCTTTGATGTTGTAGTAGAGAATTCCGCAGAGAACAATGGCAGCGCCGATCAACGACAGCTTTCCAAGACGCTCATGATAGAACACCGCAACAAGCAGCGGATTGAGAATCGGCTCCAGGGCATTGATGATCGAAGCTGTTAATGGATCGATATATTTTGTTCCGGTCGTAAAGAAGATATAGGCAAGACCGACCTGCACGGCACCGAGGAAGAATACCGATAACAGCACCGGCATGGAGAAGTCCGTTTCCTGCAGGACCAGCGGTGAAAGGAAGATCCCGCAGAGCAATTGTCCGAAGAAGACAGAGGACAGCGCGTCTCCCTTCTCAAAGCTGTTTAACATGAACACGCCGGCATAGAAGATACCTGAAAGCAGGGCAATCAGATCGCCCAGCCACTTGCCTGTGGACAGTCCCTCAAAAAAGAAGCACAGGATGCCGGCGAATACGATGAGCAGTGAGATGATGCCTGTTTTGTTCGGCTTTTTCCCGAAGAACAGATATACCATGACCATGATCCAGACCGGCGCTGTATACTGCAGGATGATCGTGTTTCCGGCAGTTGTCAGCTTGTTTGCAATGGCATAGCAGGTGGTGACGCCGGCCATGGATATTGCGCCGAGCAGTACGGTCAGATTGAACTTCAGACGGTGATGAATCACCAGGAGATAGATTCCAATGACTGCTGCGGCAATCAGGTTTCTGGCACCGTTGATGGCAAGGGCATTCCAGGGAATCAGCTTCATGAACAGGCCGCCTGTCGCAAAGCAGAGTGACGCTGCCAGCACCATGAAGACTGCCGTATGTTTCATATTTTCCGTGTGTTCATTTTTCATAGCCGCCTGCTTTCCTTTCGCAATATGACGCAATTATAGCACTGTGTTCTTCATGAACCTAACGGAATACTTCAGCTGTGTGAGGATTCAATTTCCGGCATGATTTTCTCTTTGAAATATTCTTCCGTCAGAGGCTGATCATAGTCCCAGTCAATGACCCTGATCTGATGCGCTCTGCATCTGCGGCGCTTCTGTTCATCACGTTCCTGATTGCGTCTTTGTCCTTCCCTTCCGCCGAAGAACGCGACTGCCTCATAGTGCTGCTTTCCCTGGTATTCAATCGCGGTACTGCGGGAAGGAATGAAGATATCCAGGCGCTGGTTGAACAGAAAGTCTGCCTGGTACTGGAACTTCGCATCAGGATAGTATTTCTGAACGATTGCGTATGCCTTCTGTTCGGATTTCCACTTCGGATTCGTCAGTCCCTCCGCAATCAGATATTCATAGATCTCATCTGTCTGTTTCTTCAGATCCTTATGGTATTTCTGTAACAGTTTTTTGAGATCCGCGTCAGGGATCGAACGCAGGCTCCGGTATTCTTCTTTGTAATAATTGATCTGATACATCAGATATTCGATCCGGGCGATTCTGTGATATTCCAGCAGAAACTGCACAGACGGTTCCGCTTTCAGAGAATCATACTGCGTGAAGATTTGTCTGCCGTCCATCGCAAGCAGCTCAATCAGCTCATACTCGCTGCGGGACAGTCTGACCATGTATTCCTCTTTGCCCATTGCCTTCGGTTCATGATGCAGTCCGGCAAGATAATGACTGATATCCCCTCTTCTGCCATCCGGATAGTGATAACGGTATTCAATTGTTCTTCTGCCTTTCACCGGCAGGATCCAGATGCCCTTTTCATCAGTTTCCTTCATGAGCTCTTCGATCTGTTTATGCAGGTATTTCAGCAGTTCTCTCTTCTTCTGTTCGCGGATCGTTTCCTTTTCCCTGCGGCTGTGCTGTTCATCGCTTTCCATCAGCGCCTGCTCTTTCGCAAAGACTGCCGGCGTTGTCTTCATCCCGCAGAATGCAGGATATGTTTCCATGTATTCCGTAAAGTCCGCAAGTGAAAGGAACTTCTGTGTCTGTTCATCTGTCTGTTCCTTTTTCACTTCCAGCATCCGGCGGATATTGGCTGCCGTCGGTTCTGTATCATAGGGCCATTCAATGACACGTACACCGTTCTCCTCGCACAGTTTCTTCTTCTGCTGGTCAAGCTCCCATCTGTGCAGAAGCGCCTCCTCGCCGCCGAAGAAAGGAACCTGGCGGTAATGCTGGATACCCTGGTATTCAATGCCTGTGCGCAGGGACGGAATGTACATGTCAAGACTCTGCAGACGAAGCCAGTCGGGACGGTACTGGTAAAGCGTATCGGGGTACTTCTTACGGATCGCATGAAACAGCGTCAGTTCATGTTTCCATCTTGGAATGATGATATTCTGTTCTGTCAGTTCCGTTCTGATCCTGGTTCTTTCAAGACGCCAGTTTGTTTTGTATCCATCCTTTTCCTCATACAGGAAAAGATCGGTATACCACCATTGAAACACCGGCATGACATATTTGATCAGATTCTCAAACAGTTCCAGTTCCGATGAAAAATAACCGCTGTCCAATATATGCTGGATATTTCTTCTGACATAGACGGTCTTGGCCGGATTGTGATAATACGGCAATGCCCCCTGGTAGACGGCTGTTCTGTCGGGAAGATACGGGGAACGCAGAACGATCCCGTTTTCCTGCAGGTGGTTCTGATACCACGGCAGCGAGTAGTCATACAGGCTGTATCCGCCTGTGAAATCTCCTGTTGAGGATGTGTAAACCAGATGAAACATCAGCAATACGTCATCCATGTTCTGCTTGTCAAAGACTGCCAGATAATGCAGTTTCTCTTCATCCGGAAACAGGTTCTGAATCGGGCGGAAGATCCTTGCCTTGCGGCAGTGCTCAGCGATCACGAAAAACTGTGAGGAAAAACTTTCCGGAAACAGAAAGCAGGCATCTTTATCGGTATCGAGTTCTTCAAACTGTCTGAGGAATGCTTCGACATAGGAATTCATCGGAATCGGATCAGATGCCTGAAGCAGCTTCATGGTCTCATAGCGGTATGGAAGATCGTCGAGTGAAAGACGGACAAGGAATTTCTCATATCCGTTTTCCGTGTATTCTTCCCTGACTTCCTCAAAGTCCTCACGGTATCTTTCATGTTCTTCAAGCAGTGCCTCCAGAGAGGAGAAAACCGTCTTTTCATGGTACTGCGGATACCGCTGCCACAGCTGTTCCAGCCGCGCAAAGGAAAATGAGAATCCTGTTTTTTCATGTATCGGCGGATACATATGGCATTCCTCCTCTTTTTGAAAATATCCTCCGTATGAACGAAGGATATAATATTCAGAAATCAGCGCATGGATTCACGGAAGACGCGCATGGCGTTCTTCCAGGCGATGCGTTCGATCTCTTCTGTTGTAAATCCTCTGCGTACAAGCTCATCAAACAGCAGATGCAGATCACTCATACAGCCGATTTCAAGACTGCCGTGGATGCCGTCAAGATCCGTGCCGATGGCCATGACGTCAATGCCGGCAAGCTGCTTTTCGTATTCCATCATGTCTGCCATGTCGCAGATTCTGCTTTCTCTGTTTCCTTCTGTTTCATCCAGGAACATCGGAGAAAGATTCAGTCCCATGACACCGCCGTTTTTCTTCAGTGCCAGGATCATGTCATCCGTCATGTTGCGGGGATGGCCGCATACCTTTCTCGCGTTGGAGTGGGAAGCGATGATGGGAAGTTTCGCGATCTTCATGATATCCCAGAAACCTCCGTCAGAGAGATGGCTGACGTCCACCAGGATACCGATATCCTGCATATGTCTGACTGCCTCTTTTCCAAAGTCTGTCAGTCCCTTGGCCATCAGCTCAGGATCTCTGGAATTGGGATAGCCGAAGCAGTTGGCGAAGTTCCATGTCAGAGCAATGGCACGGAAGCCTCTGTCATAGAAGCTGTCCAGTTTGGCCATGTCGCCGTAGACCGCAACGCCGTCCTCCATCGTCAGAACCGCGGACACCTTTCCGTCCTTCATGTTTCTTTCGATATCATCCCCGTTCAGCGCACGTGCGATCTGATCGCCGTGTCTTTCCACGGTGTTGTTGAAAATCTGCACACAGCCGTCAATGTATTCATCAGGTGTAACAGGTTCTCTCTTCAGTTCTTCCCTGTAATAGCTTTCCGGCGGAATGAATACCGCAAAGAACTGGGCAATTGTTCCGGCATTTTTCAGATCGAGAACATTCAGATGGGTATAGCTGGTATTGAATACGTCAGAGGAAGGACCTTCTTCAAAGAAGGCCTTCATCAGCGTATCGCAGTGCATATCGATAATTCCGCTCATACGAGATTCTCCTTCTGCATAGATTATACAAAAAAATCCTGCTTCAGGAATGACTGAAGCAGGCAATGATATTTCGGCAGGCTTCCGGCACGGATGCCATCGGCGTGCACATCTGCGGCCTCCTTCCAAAGAGTCATGCATGACGGCCAAGACATCATGACGCATCACCGCAAATGCCTGAACTGACAGGAAATGAACCTGTCATTCTGTACTTTCAGTATAGTGCTTTCTGTTTCGATTTCCAGCTGTTCCACGAAAGTTTCACGGAACTTTCACCATCAGAAACCCAGTTCTTCACCAACCAGGATGACGTTGATTCTTCCCGGATGCTTGGAATATCTTGTGATCAGGAATTCACAGCAGATCGTATCCGGAGATTTGCAGTCCATGCACTTTCCGTTTTTGACACACGGTGTATTGAGGTTCAGACGCTGGCAGTTCACAGGTGCCGCAGTGTTTCTCGCGCGCTTCATGGCAGAATCGAGATCCGGTGCAATCTTGTTCATACCGACGATGAAGATGACCTTCTTCGGACCGTAGGCAATCGCAGAGACACGGTTGGCATTGCCGTCGATATTGACCATCACGCCGTCCGCAGAAATGGCGTTCGCGCTGGCAAGATACACGTCAGCGTCATATGCCTGTAACATCGCTGCCCTTCTGTCCTCCGCCTTGTTGCGGTCAATGAACTGATATTTGTCTGACTGCAGGGCATCAAACAGTCCGCAGTCGATGATGCTCTGGCCGCCGCCCATCGTAACCGTGCTTCCTTCCGGAATCATGGCAAGCGCCGCTTTGACAGCGTCTTCGCATGTTTCAGCGTAGCAGGCGGACATGTTGCGGCTTTCCAGACCTTTGATGACTGTCGCAGCGAGTGCTGCGCAGTGTTTCTTTCTGTTTTCGTTCATCACAGTTTTCCTCTTTCCTGAGTTCATCATATCAGAAACAGAGAACTCCGGATGTCTGGATGCACCGGTCTTCTTTCTTGAAAGCATGTTCTTTTACAGATACAATTACTTCCATGAAGAAACCGTTTGTCACAAAAGAAAAGCTGGATGAAATCCTGCTGGAATATCCCACACCGTTTCATCTGTATGATGAAACAGGTATCCGCAGTACCGCCAGAAAACTGCAGGAAGCTTTTTCCTGGAATCCCGGATTCCGGGAATACTTCGCGGTGAAGGCAACGCCGAATCCTTCCATTCTGAAGATTCTCAAAGAGGAAGGATGTGGCTGTGACTGCGCCTCTCTGAGTGAATTGATGCTGGCTGAGAGATGCGGCTTCCAAGGTGAAGAAATCATGTTTTCCAGCAATGACACACCGGATGAAGAATACCGGTATGCTTATGATCACAATGTCATCATCAATCTGGATGACATCTCGCATATTGAGCATCTGAAGAAGATTCTTCCTTCTTTTCCGAAGAAGATGAGCTGCCGCTATAATCCGGGAGGCATTTTCTCGGCCGGTGAATCCCATGAAGGATTCCAGGTCATGGATACGCCCGGAGATTCCAAGTTCGGCATGACACGCAGCCAGATTTCCGATGCCTTCAAAGAACTGAAGGAACTCGGCGTGCAGGAATTCGGCATTCATGCGTTCCTGGCCTCCAATACGCTTTCAAATGCCTATTATCCAAAGCTTGCGGGCATTCTCTTTCAGCTTGCGGCTGATCTTGAACAGAAAACAGGATGCCATGTGACTTTTATCAATCTCTCCGGCGGAATCGGAATTCCCTACAAGCCGGAAGACAGAGAAAATGACATTGCCCTGATCGGTGAACAGGTGCGTCAGGTCTATGATGAAATCCTGGGAACTGCCGGAATGAATGATATATCGCTGTATACGGAACTTGGCAGATATATGCTCGGTCCAAACGGATGTCTTGTCACAAAAGTAAGGCATCTCAAGCATTCTTACCGGGAATATGCCGGCGTGGACGCCTGTTCCTGCGATCTGATGCGTCCTGCCATGTACGGCGCCTATCACCATATCACCGTCATGGGAAAGGAAAACCTGCCTTTAGATCACGTATATGACGTCACAGGTTCTCTCTGCGAAAACAATGACAAGCTTGCTGTGCAGCGCTCACTGCCGCTGCTGGCGGAAGGCGATATCCTTGTGATCCATGACACCGGCGCACACGGTCATTCGATGGGCTTCAACTACAACGGAAAGCTGCGCAGCGCGGAACTATTGCTATGCAGCGACGGCAGTGTGAAGCTGATCCGCCGGGCGGAAACACCGGAGGATTACTTCCGCACAATGATCTTCTGAAAAAAATAACGGAGTGAACATTCACTCCGTATCATTTCTCACTCTTTTGTTTCAGAAGATCCGGCAGAAACAGATACAGCCTGCCGACCGCGATCAGGAATATGAGCAGTGCCAGGATCCACCAGACGCATCCCATGAATGGAAGTTCTGATGAGAATCCGAATGCGCCGCACGGACTTCCCCAGTTCAGGAAGAAGTACGGATAGTATACGCCGTCAAAGAATTCCCATTTCATCACATACGCAATTCCCGCGTACAATGCATAGGCAAGCGGTGGCAGTGTGACATAGATGACACTGCTTTTTCTGATGCAGGATGGTGTTCCCGTCAAAAAGAAGTCAGCGACTGCTCCAAGCGGTACGACCACATGTGTCAGAACGTTCTGAAGATTCCAGGCATACTTTCCAAGTGTCGGTGCCAGCACAAAACAGAATACCATGCCAGTCAGCGTGATGGAAACCGCTGTCACAAAGCGGACCAGCGGCCATATTGTTCCGGGATGTTCTTTTCCCATTGTCCAAAAATCCATTGCGTATACGATCGCGGCTGCGATATTGGACTGGATCGTAAAGAACATGAAGACACGGCTGCCTCCCATGAAGGAATTCTTTCCTGACCGCCAGCTGAGGTAAACACCTGCGGCTGCGGATAGGATGACGATCAGTTTCAGAACGATGGAAACTGTTTTCTTAGTCTGATTCATAATGACTGTCTCTCTGTGTTCCATCATACAACGCAAATCATTTTCTTCCTTTGATCATGCTTAATGATTCAGATACGCAAAGATGACATATGCATGCAGGGCCGCTCCGCAGGCAATCGATCTTTCATCCGGATCAAACTGCGCGCTGTGCAGTCCCGCCCTGGACTGTACGCCGAGATGATAATAACAGCCGGGTTTCTTCAGCAGGTAGAAGCCGAAGTCTTCTGTCGTCATCGTTCCTTCCGCAAGCAGAGTCGTATTCTCTCTGCCAAGAAGCGCTTCAGCGCACTTCTGCACGTGCTCTGTCTCTGCGTCATGATTCACGATGCCGCAATAGCCGTCGCAGATCTCTGCCTCACTGACGGTTCCGTGACGTTCGTCAGTTTCTTCGATGACTGATCTCACCTTCTCTTTGAGCAGTGTTCGCAGCTGCGGTGTTTCGGTGCGGATAATGCCGCTGAAACGAGCGGTATCGGCGATGATGTTTCTGGCTGTTCCTGCTGTCAGGATGCCGGTTGTGACAATCGCTCTTCCTTCATCGTACCTTCCACTCAGTGTTTTCAGCTTCCTGCACATCTCCGCAGCGCTGTACAGCGCGTCAATGCCGTTTTCCGGCTCTGCGCCATGGGATGCCTTCCCGTGCACTGTCACGTCATATTTCGCTGCTGAAGCATAGAAAGAACCATAGCGGATTCCGCATGTTCCAACCGGCAGATCCGGATTGACATGACAGCCAAATACCGCATCCGCTTTTTCAATGATGCCTGCTTTGATCAGACGCTCTGCGCCGCCGCTCTCTTCTTCATCCGGCTGAAAGATGAAGATCACTGTGCCTTTCAGTGTGTCTCTATGTATTGAAAGCAGCTTTGCGGCGCCCAGCAGAGCACTCATGTGAATATCGTGTCCGCACGCATGCATGATGCCTTCGTTCACGGATGCATAGGAAAGTCCTGTGTTCTCTTTGATTGGAAGCGCGTCAATATCCGAGCGGAACGCGCATGTTTTCCCAATTGAAGATCCACGCAGGATTCCGATCACACCGGTCTCCAGCGGTCTGTATGTTTCTATGCCAAGACTCTTCAGATATGTTTCAATTACTTCCGATGTCCTGTATTCTCTGTTTCCGGTTTCCGGATATCGATGAAAGTCACGCCGTAAGGCAATCAGCTCTGCGGCAATTTCTTCTGCTTCTCTGCGCCAGTCTGTCATGTTGTTTCTCCGCTGTGTCTGTTTCCATTGTAACTGCAGGTGCTTCCGGAATTCAAAAAGAAAGGAAATCCCTTTGAGATTTCCCTGTTCAGATTTCCGCTACCATGTCTTTCATGTTGTAAAGACCAGGTTCTTTTGTCAGAAGGTATTCCGCCGCTTTCAGCGCGCCTTCCGCAAATACGGCACGGCTGTATGCCTGGTGGGTCAGCGTCAGACATTCACTTCCCGTGTTGATATAGATTTCATGTGTTCCGACTTCATTTCCCATACGCAGGGAGCTGATGCCGATTTCATTCTTCTGGCGTTTTCTGTTTCCGCGCGGCGCGGCATAGACGGCGTCAGTTCTGACTTCTTTGATCTCATCAGCCAGAAGCAATGCTGTTCCGCTCGGGGCATCCGCCTTTCTGTTATGATGCTTCTCCAGGATTTCAATATCCGCATCCGGGAACATCGCGGCTGCCTGCCGTGCAAGAGATGCCAGCACTGCGACACCGAGTGAGAAGTTTGCCGAGAAGAATACCGGAATGGTCTTGGAAGCATCTTTGATCATCTGCTTTTCTTCTTCTGTCTGTCCGGTTGTGCAGAGAACAAGCGGAAGATTTCTCTTTACACAGAAAGCAAGAAGAGCTTCTGTCACGGCGCGGCTGGAGAAATCAATGACCAGATCCGCTTCCTCATTGCACTCTTCAAAGCTTCTGTAACAATGATCAGCTTTCTTCTGACTGTCGAAGGCAATCATCGCCGCGATTTCATATTCATCATTTTCCGCGCAGACTTCCTGCACGATCTGTCCCATCTTTCCTGTATAGCCGTGAAGGATGATCTTCATCTTATTCTTCCTCCTTCAGCAGACCGAGTTTTCTCATTTCCGCAAACAGTTTTTCCTGATGCGCTTCCTCCATCGGTGTCAGCGGCAGTCTGACGATATTCCTGCCGTAACCCATGGCAGCCATGGCTGCTTTGACAGGGATCGGATTGACTTCCGAGAACAGCGCATGAATCAGAGGCAGATACTTCAGCTGGGCTTTTCTTGCTTTTTCAGTTTCCCCGTTCAGATAATCGTGCACCATCTGTGAAGTTTCCTTCGGAATAAGGTTGGAGAGGACGGAAATCACGCCGCTGCCGCCGAGTGAGAGGATCGGTATGATCTGATCGTCATTGCCGGAATACATATCCAGCTTTCCTTCGCACAGCGCCATTGTATCAGCGACTTTGGAAATGTTTCCTCCGGCTTCCTTGATGGCGGCGATATTGGGGTAATCCGCCATGGCCGCGAATGTCTCCGGTTCAATATTGACACCGGTGCGGCTTGGAACATTGTAAAGAATCAGCGGTTTGTCGGAAGCGTCCGCGATTGCCTTGTACATCGCAATCAGTCCTTTCTGGGTCGCCTTGTTGTAATACGGCGTGACGACAAGACACGCGTCATATGCCATCTCACATGCATGTCTTGTCAGATCACACGCGTATGCCGTATCGTTCGAACCTGTCCCGGCGATGGCGGGCACACGGCCGTTAATACGTTCTGCGGCGAATCTGAGCACTTCCCTGTGTTCATCATCGTCAAGAGTGGAACCTTCTCCTGTGGTTCCGGCAATCACCAGCGCGTCGATCCCCGCATCGATCTGCCAGTCAATCAGTCTTCCGAATGCTTCGTAGTCAACACCGTTTTCATTCATCGGTGTGATGAGTGCCGTGGCGGCACCTGTGAATATCTTCTGTGTCATACTCTGTCCTCCTGTATAAAAAAAGCTGACACGAAGGATATTGCATCAGCCAAAGGAACGTTCTGTATTCTTCATACGTATAGCTCTCCGCATCTGCGACAGCGATACAGATATTCTCCGTACCTCCAGCCAGCCTTTCGCCTTAGCCGGCTTCGGCATCTTCCCCTTTCTGCCTCATCAGTGCTGCGGACACCTGCATACTGAAGCATACTCTTGTCGGATGCGCCTCTATCCTCGTATATACCGATTCAGTTTTGGAAATAATATCATCCTGAATATAAAGAGTCAATTGAAAAACATTTGAATATCACCTATAATAAACAAGCCGATGCCGGCATAGCTCAGTCGGTAGAGCAACTCATTCGTAATGAGTAGGTCGCTGGTTCGATTCCGGTTGCCGGCACTCCAAAGTCCTGGAAACAGGACTTTTTCTTTTTCTGCAGGGTATAATGATTTCAGCAGGATCATACCCGCAGAAAGGAGCGTCATGAAGTTATTTGTTCAGGCAGATGATTATGGAATGACAACAGGAGTGACCGACGGCATCGTCGCCTGCGGCCGTGATGGTATACTCACACAGACCGGATTATTCACCAACATGCCATCCGCGGAATACGCGGTCAGAAGATGGCGCCAGGAAATGCCGCACGTTCTTCTCGGACAGGATCTGAACCTTTCCACAGGAAGACCTGTCACGGATCCGAAACTGATTCCTTCCCTTGTGAATGAGGACGGTTCATTCCTCACCAGCAGACAGCACCGCGTGAAAGAAGCGGAAACACCTGATCATGTGCGCTATGAAGATGCGTATCTGGAATACGACAACCAGGTAAAGCGCTTCATTGAACTGACCGGTGAAAAGCCGGGCTACATCGATCCCCATGCCTGGTTCAATGAGACGACAAACAGAGCAATGAATGACATCATCGAAAAGTACGGATGCCGCTCTTCCACAAAGCTGATCAATCCTTCCGATTCATCCTTTCTGCGCATCGGCGGCTGGAGTAAGCCAGTCATCAGAGAGGACAAAAGCTATGATTACAGCGTCAATACCCGGCTTGCGCAGGATCCGCTGGAATACTGGAACAGCGGACTGAAAGAAGAAATCATCCGTCATGCCCCGGAAGATGTTCTGTGCATGTTACATACACATGCCGGATTCCTTGACAGGGATCTGTACAGACTGTCCTCCTTCTCTGCCGTAAGACCGATGGAAGCGGGATTCCTCTGTTCTGAGGAAATGCGCAGCTTTGTGCGCGATTACAATATCGAGCTGGTCAATTACTCTTATTTTGACTGACAATCAAAAAATGGCATCCTGCCATTTTTTGCTATTCCGGTACTGCGAAATTCAGAATTCCCGGTGCGATCTCTACCGTGAAATGACGGTCATAGATGATTTCACCGTCCAGGGAACAGGCAAAGCCGGCAGGTCCTTTCACCTCAACACTCTTTGCCCTTCTGTAGATGATGATATCCTGCATCTTCGGATCATCCAGGTGTTTTCCGTTTGTATAGGTATCAAGAATCTGAACAAAGCGGATCCTGGAAATCGGTCTGATCAGACAGACATCGATCCATCCATCATCCGGTTCCGACTTCGGTGCGCAGCGGAATGATCCGCCGACATACTGGCCGTTCGCAATCGTACAGAGCAGTCCTTTTCCGTCAGGATTCAGCACCTCACCGTCCGCAATGACGGTGAATCTGTTTTTCATCGCTGTCATCAACGCTCTGACAACGCCTTTTGTATAGGCGTTTTTGTTTCCCTTTCCGGTCCTGGCGCGTTCTTCATTGATCGTGATTGCGACGGTCGTATCGAAGCCGAAGTTGATGACGTTATCGGCATAGCGGTCTTTCATTTTGAGCAGATCGATCTTTCTGGCAGGTGCTTTCAGCAGTTTTCCGATGTCACTGAATTTCTCCGCTCCGCCGTAGATCTTGATGAAGTCATTGCCGCTGCCGCATGGATAGCAGGTGACGGATACATTCTCTTTTCCTGCCGCGCCGCAGCACACTTCGTTCAGTGTGCCGTCTCCGCCGCAGGCAATGAACCGGATTTCTTCTTCCGGGTGCGCTTTGCAGTAATCAATGATGTACATCATCGCATCGCCTTCCTGCTTTGTGATGTACAGTTCGCAGAGTTCTTTTTCCTCAAGTGTCTCCAGGGCAGCTCTGACGTCTTCCTCCGCCTTTCCCTGTCCGGCTTTCGGATTAATGATGAATATATACTTCATAAGAGTCCTCCCTATCCTTTCAGAAGCAGGATTCCAACGGTAATCAGGAATTCGCCCAGCAGATATGTCAGCATCACGGTGAAATGTTTCTTATAGATGACTTCCGGCTTTTTGCCGTAACGGACAAGGAACAGCGAGCAGTCCGAAGCGAAGAACAGCAGCGCGCCGATCCAGGCGGTGAATGCCCCGGCATTTCTGAGTGTGCACAGCTGCATGAGCGCAAACAGATTCATCAGACTGTTGCATATGAGGTAGAAGTGCATCGGGATGACCATCTTCTTCGGTGTTGTATTCTTTACGGCCTGAATGATGAAATGAGCAATGCCGAAATAGACAATTGCCGCAGGCACGACCAGGATCCAGGGTACATGCACAAAGACAATCCGGCTGACATATACCAGAATGAAGAACAGATGGCTGAACATGAAGGAGATACCGCCGTATGCGAACCAGTGATGTCCCTTCGGAATCAGAAGGACATCTCCCAGCCAGCTTGTCGCCAGCGCCATGATCAGGTACACCGACGGATGATCAGCCGAGAGCACATAATAAAGCAGGAGAAAAATCAACAGAAACGGTTTTGTTTTCTTTCGGTTTTCAGCGTCATCCGCATAGCTTGAAACAAGATGAAGAAAACTGAAAACGAAAAACAGAATCAGAAACAGATATGCAATCATGATATTTTCCTCTGTTGTTTTACTCTTTCATTGTAGCGGACAAAAATATGCTTGTATATATGAATTATGATTTGTGAATGAGTTCCCTGAGCGCATTCGCATACGTTTCCGCTTGAGAGATTGAAAGCTCCCCATGGTACAAACCCGGCATCAGATGCAGTGCGCAGGAACATGTCTCTGAGATCAGTTCCGCCGATTTCAGAATTGTGCCGGTCTCCTTTTCACCGGCAAATACATGCATTTCCGCGGTACAGTTTCTGACTGCCTCTTTCAAAGCATAGGACGTGCTGGCTTTCATGAAGGCAATCATATCTTCCTTTCTGATCGCGCATGTATCACGGTAATACTCCTCAAAAAGATTCTCCTTCAGACGGAGTGAGCGGAACTGCATCTTCGCAAACGTCCTGTTCTGAATAAGACCCCAGCTTGATCCGAATGCCGGAGAAATCAATGCGCTGGTCAGCTTTGAAGGAATTACGGACGCGCTTTCAATCACTGCGTATTGTGCGATGTTTCCGCGCTGTGCCAGCATCTCCAGAAGCACCTGGCCGCCCAGTGAAAGACCTGCGATCATCAATACAGATCCCTGCAGTTTTTCATCAATGAAGGCAATGATTTCAGATGCGTTGTCCTCAATGGAAGTAAACGGACGGTCACTGCCGGCATGTCCGTCCAAAACCGGCAGGATGACGTGATATTCTGACTGCAGGTGTTCTGCGGCCTCACGGCAGCTCCACCAGGACAGCCCGCCGCCGTGCAGTAATATCACTGTCTGCGTATTCTCTTTCCCGTATTCATGATAGTTCATACTGGTTCCATTTCTTCTGCGTATCCTGCGCAGATGTTATCTCTGCTTTAAATGTAATATATCTTTTCAAAAACTGAAAGAAAACGCCCGGAATCCAGGCGTTATCATTCAATCCAGTTCTTTCTGTCAGGTCTTGTGATCAGCGGGAATGCATCATCAGGGATCATGTCAAGAAAGGCATCGTATCCGTGTTCGAATTTGTATTCCAGCTCATTCTGATACAGCGGCACAAGCTCGTAGAAATTGATTTTCTTTCTGGAGCTGCCGAGAACGACAGATGCTTCGCAGCCGTTTTTCCTGTCGAGGGCAGGCATCAGAAGAATGCTGTTGAGTCTGGTATTTGATGCGAAGGGTGCCTTGTCCGCATTGCCGTGGATCGTATGTCCCGTTCCCAGCCAGGAACCGCTCTGCACGGGAATTCTCGCAGTGCTTTTGAGAATGCGGATCGGCCAGTAGTCTTCTTCCGCGCTGGAATTCAGATTCCAGTCTGCCGGCAGTGTGATCGTATACTCGGCATGTTTCAGATTGTACAGAACAAGATCATCCGGGATATTCATCGCATAAGCGCCTGCGCCCATGGTCACAAGCCGGTAGAAAGGATCTCTTCCCGGCGGTATGATCACCACATCCAGATGGATATCCGGTGATACCATTTCATGGAATACCTTGTCAAATTTACCGAATGTCTCTGTTACATATTCTTCATATTCATTCAGTTCTTCTTCTGTATACAGATATTCGGGATAGACTTCTTTTTTCTTCTTTCGGAACAGATCTGCGAATTTCATTCAGTTATCCTTTCCATCACAACATGGGGAATTCCGTCTTCCAGAAATTCATCTGATGTGATGACAAATCCTTCTCTTGCATAGAAGCCTGTGGCATAGCACTGTGCTTCAATGTAGATTTTCTTTGCGTTCATGCGTTCTTCTGCCAGTCTCACGCCTTCATGAAGCAGCTTTCCTCCAAGTCCCGTGCCATGTTCCAGGGTGAGCACCCTGCCCATCTGCACGGTATCCGCGTCTCTTTCAAACAGACGCAGATAGGATGTCACTCTTCCGTCTTCTCTTGTTGAGAAAACATGGAGACTGCGCTGGTCAATGCCGTCTGCCTCCTGGTACGGGCAGTTCTGTTCCACAACAAATATTTCGATTCTTGTTCTGAGAATCTCATAGAGTTCTTCAGCTGTCAGTTCTTCAAATGTCTTTACAGTAAACATACGGCATCACCTTCTGAAAAAAGCCGGAGGTTCCGGCATATTCAGTTACAGTCCGAGAAGGATCTTCGCGAACTGGAAGTAGATCAGAAGAGAAATCGCGTCAACGATCGTTGTAATGAACGGGGATGCCATGACTGCCGGGTCAAAGCCGATTGCCTTGGCAAGGATCGGAAGCGTGCAGCCGACAAGCTTCGCGGCAAAGACAGTAAATATCAGCGTCAGGCAGATGACCAGCGCGACTGAGATCGTGATCGGATTGTGGAACAGCATCTTGTCCACAAGAAGCAGCTTCGCGAAGTTGCATGCCGCAAGGATCGCGCCGACGATCACGGCAACACGCATTTCCTTCCAGATGACTTTGAGAAGGTCTTTCAGTTCAATTTCCTGCAGGGAGATACCGCGGATCACGGTAACGCTTGCCTGGGAACCGCAGTTTCCTCCGGTATCCATCAACATCGGAATATAGGCTGTCAGGACCGTCACCGCTGCCAGGGATTCCTCAAAGGAGGAAATGATCTGGCCGGTGAATGTCGCTGACACCATCAGAAGAAGCAGCCAGGGAATGCGTGATTTGACTGTCTCAAAAATACCTGTGCTCAGATACGGCTTGTAGGAAGGTGAGATCGCGGCCATTCGTTCGATGTCTTCCGTGGTCTCTTCAACGAGGACGTCGAGAGCATCGTCGATGGTGACGATACCGACAAGTCTGTTTTCCTTGTCGACAACAGGCATTGTCAGGAAGTCGTATTTCTCAAACTTGCGCGCTGTCTCTTCCTGGTCATCCAGCGTGGATGCGGAAATGACAGACGTATCCATGATGTCTTCCATCTTGTCATCATCTTCCGAAATCAGAACCGTGCGGATGGATACATATCCAAGCAGGTGTCTTGCGGCATCGGTGATGTACATGACGTTGATGGTTTCCATATCCTGGCCGACACGTCTGATCTTCTTCAGCGCGTCATCCACTGTCATATACGTCTTCAGATCGATATACTCAGTGGTCATGATGGAACCGGTGGATGATTCCGGATACTGCAGGATGTTGTTGATATCACGGCGTGTTTCCGGATCGGCTGTGGAGAGGATGCGCTTGACAACGATTGCCGGCATCTCCTCGATAATATCTACCACGTCATCAAGGTACAGTTCGTCAATGACTTCCTTCAGCTCGGATTTGGAGAAGCCCTTGATCAGGCTTTCCTGGGAATCTGAATCAAGCTCTACGAATACTTCTGCCGCCTGTTCCTTCGGAAGGAGTCTGAAAACAAGCGGGATCGTATCTTCCGGAAGTGTTTCCATGATATAGGCAATATCGATTGGTTCGAGTTCAACGATTGCGTCTCTTGCCTGCACATATTTCTTTTCCTCAAGATAATGATTCATTCTTTCAATCAGATCTTCAAAGCTTTCTCTCTGATATGACATGCGTTCAGCTCCTTTCTAACGTTTTATCTGTTACAAATATTAATTCTCCTGAATGACTTTTGTGATTGCCGGAAGGATCTGTCCCTTGCGGGATACGACACCTTCGTGGAACGTATGCATCTCTCCCTCTTTGTCCGGGAAAGCTTCCGCAAGCACGGTGGATTTGGGACCGGCCGCATAGAAGACGCTGCCGTTTTCCAGCACAGATGTGAATGCGCATACCAGCAGATCGAGATCTTTCTTTTCCACCAGGGATTCCAGGGTGGCATTGATTTCGATTTCCCTGCCTTTGATCTCACTGATATGGGAGATGATGACCTGGGAGATCATCGTATGAACGTCTCCGAATTCAAACAGCTTGATATCCTGCACGATCAGATCACGCATGGATCTGTTCTCTGCCGAAGCTGTCGCGCTGAACATCTCTTCCGCGAACTGCTCAAGATCCACATCTGCCAGCGCTGCCAGAATATTTGCGGTGTCTCTGTCCTTCTGGGTCGTTGTCGGCGACTGGAAGTTCAGCGTGTCAGAGAGCACGGCGCCAAGCAGAAGACCTGCAATATTCTGCGGCATCGGGATCTGGTTTTCACGGAAGATCGTCGCGATCATCGTCGCGGTTGATCCCACGATTTCATTACGGAACGATACCGGCTGGGTGGTCTTGAAGTCATTGATTCTGTGATGGTCCACAACCTCTAGAATCTGTGCTTTTTCCACTTCATGAATCGACTGTGAGAATTCATTATGGTCAACGAGGATCAGTTTCCTCATCTTGTGGTTCAGTACATGGAAGCGTGCCACATAGCCGATCAGCTTTCCTTCCTCGTCAATGACGGGATAGCTGCGGTATCTGGTCTTCATCATCTGCTGTCCGGCAGTTTCCACGAATTCCTTTGACTTGAACATCACCGGCTTTTTCCGCATGACAAGCTTTACCGGCGGGGCAAGGAAAAGATAACGGGATGTGTTCATTGATCCGTGTCCGGAGCGGATCACCGGGCAGTGGCATTCCTTCGCGGCAGTGAGCACACGCTCATCCACCTTCTCTGTCCATACCGTGATCAGCACACCGGCACCCTTGCGGATCAGAGCTTCCTGCGCCTGCCAGTCATCACCCATGATGACAATGCGGTCGCTGATTTCATAATGATCGATTCCCGCCGCTGTCTGGGCAACGATGGATACCTTACCGTTGATATGCACTTCCGGATCATCATACAGGACTTCACCGTCAATCGCGTCAGCGATATCGGAAACCGGTGTCTGTCTGAGCAGATCAATTTCCTCAGCGGTATCGCCGAGAGCCATGTTGGCAAGATCTGATTTGGAGACATAGCCGATGATTTTCATATCCGCGTCGAGCACCGCGAAGGAATTCCTTCCGGTATCGTGCATCTTCTGCACGGCTGAGCGTACTGTTGTCTCCGGTGTGATGTATTCCGGCGGATCGAGTTCTATTTCACCAAGTGTCTTTCTGGCATCCCTCAGAAGAGGCGGTGCCTCAATATGGAATCGCTTGAGAAGATAATCTGTTTCGTTGTTGATATTGCCGATGCGCACTGCCATTGCCTTTGTCCCGGTAGCTCTCTTGTAGAAAGCGTATGCCACGGACGCAGCGATGGAATCTGTATCCGGATGTCTGTGTCCTGTGATATAGACCATATCTTCATTAACCATAAGCCGTCCTCCCTTGAAAATGTCACCTGTATTATACCTTTTTCACAGCATTGAAAAAAGTCGGCAATTCCGCAAAAAAAGGAAGCAGTTCTTCCGCTTCCCTCTACTCGATTCTTCCGGCTGCGCTCAGTGCTTCTTCCTCTGTGACTGAGGGCAGGAATGTGATCACATAGGCATATCCTTCGGAAGTAAACTCCGCTCTGCTATACCTTTCATTCTTTCCGTACATCTTCAGAACAGCACTGCCGAGTGAGCCTTCTGCCGTGTCCTCATATTCCGTTTCCGTTGCCGGAATCAGTGATGGATCCGTGCTTTTGAATACCGTGTAACGGATCGTTCCGTCAAGATTCGAACAGTCCGCCCGGATCACGTTTTCAGAAGCTGACCAGGCACGTTCCGTGCAGTCCATCCAGGCAGATGGAATATGCAGGCTGATGCCGGAGGTTTTCTGTGCTTCCTCCTGGCTTTCAGCAGTCTTCAGCTGTCCGTTTTCTTCCTTGGGCGGAATATAGCCGGGAATCAGGAATCTGAACAGCAGAGATACCGCAAGCAGGAATCCGATGCCGCCTGCCATTGACCAGACATGGCGGATCTTTAAAGAACGTCCGGAAAGTCTGGAAGGCAGAGCATCCTGGATATCAATGTCGTCAATGGCATTCAGCGCCTTCAGGAAATCTGTCTTGCGCATGCCGGATACTTTGACAAATCCGCGCAGATTTCTTCTCACCTTGTCAAGGATCCTGACAACCTTCTCCTCCTGCATGCCGCAGTCAGAGGCAATCTCACGCAGCGGCATCATATACCAGTAACGGCGGATGAAGATGCGACGGCTGTCACCGGACATCGTGCTTGTGAAACGGCGGATCTTTTCATGCAGTTCCTCTTCGGAAGAACAGCCCCCCTCCTGGGGATATTCATAGATAATCTCTTTGATTTCCCGCAGGATCAGGAAGGTTTCCCCGGCCGCTCTCTGTTCGATGGGGCGTTCACGGTAAATATGAAAAGCCGTGGTTCTCGCAAGACGGCCGAACCAGATTCCCAGGTTCAGCGGTCTTTCCGGCGGAATCATTTCTCCCGCTTTTTTCATCGTTTCCGAGAAGCACTGCTCGCATTCGCTCTGCACGCCGAGGATCCTGTCTGCCATATAGCGGACATATTTCCCGTACTTCTTCTCCGCTTCAGCGGAAGCACTCTGATCTTTTTTCCAATACAGCTCAATGATCTGATAATCTTCCATGGAATTCTCTTTCTGATTCTATTATACCGGTTTTTCTGCTTTCGGCAGAGTAACTGCCGCTTTGAACAGATCGGCGTCAATATCCAGCTTCAGTGTTCCGTTCTGCAGAGTGGTAAGACTTCTTGCGATATCCAGTCCAAGACCGCTGCCTTCTGTATTTCTTGATCTGTCACCGCGGACAAAGCGTTCCATCAGCTCATCCGGACTGACATTCAGTTCATCTCTGGATGTGTTTTTGACCGTGATGCATACAGTTTCCTCATCTGCCTCCTGGGCATCGATATAGACTCTGGTGCCGGGCAGAGCGTATTTGACACAGTTGGAAAACAGGTTGGAAAGAACACGCCAGAGCAGTCTTCCGTCTGCCGTCACGCAGAGATTTGCGTCAGGAATGTTCACGACCGGCTTCAGATCCGCTTCATCAAGCTTTTCCTTGTATTCCGCCACTGCCTGTGTCACCATCTCCCGCACGTTGATGCATACGGGTTCCACCGGAATACTGCCGGTGGATGCCTTGGATGCCTCCACGAGGTCTTCCGTCAGCCTCTTGAGTCTCGAACTGTTTCTTGACAGGGCATCCAGATAGCTGTCCCGTTCTTCCTGTGTTTCCGCCCGTTTGAGCAGATCCACGTAGTTGATGATGGATGTCAGCGGTGTTTTGATATCATGCGATACGTTTGTGATGAGATCCGTCTGCAGGTGGGCGGAACGCATTTCCTTCTCAACGGCGATATTTACAACGTTGCGGATATTCTGCAGATCTTCCGCGTGTCTGCGGTAATCCCCGGCCAGTCCGGCTTCGGAAATCTGGGTATCGAGATCTCCCTGGGCAAGCAGATTTGCCATCTTTCTGAGACGCTTCTGCTGCCAGGCTGTCCAGAGCACCGCGATACTGACCGCAAGCGCGAAGAAAAATGCCGCAAGATAGGCGCGTCTGATTGCCAGGAAATACAGAATCAGCCACACCAGCACCAGTGCTCCTGCTGTCTTAGGAATTTCCGGAAGCCATTCAATCACTTCGATGACAAACAGAATCACCCGGTAGATGATCGTATTGGTAAACAGGGTTCCTGCCTTTGTTCTGGCACATGTCGTCAGAATCAGGGAAAGGATGATATATCCTGCCGGGAAGGCAAAGGCCATCCAGCTGAGCAGCGAACGGATCAGATTGGAGATGGAATAGCCGATCTGCTGGGCATTGCCGGAAATAATCATACTGGTAGGAATGACCGTCAGCTCATCCGTCACCAGGAACATCAGCCAGAGCAGAAGCACGAAGAACACAAACAGGAAATCCAGGGGAATCCTGTCAAACGGACTCAGAACGATTTCATCCGTGCCTTCCTTGTGTCCTGCCCCGCAGGCAAGGAAGACGCAGTTGAAAACAAAGGCAATGGCTGCCGCAATCATCGAAATGGAAAACAGATAGCGCCTGCTGTAGATGGCATTGTACAGTCTTGTTCCGTAGAAGTAACCATCTTCCACCGCCATCACTTCCGGCAGCGCGTATTCCACTCTGTAATCCGCTTCAATCAGGGCATTCTTGCCCTCTTTGCTGTAACTGTAGTAGTTGCCTCCGACGGTATCCGTAAAACCGTCTGTGTAATGCCAGAGGGTATTCTCAAATGTCTTGCGCTCGATTTCAAAGTTCCTGTAGACAAGCTCATTGTCCGGCAGGGAATAGATCGCGATGCTGAGGTTGGTGATCTTGGGACCGTACATGCTGTCAAGGTTGGGACGGGAGCGGAACTGGGCATACTGGTCCACCGCAGCTGAGGCATCCTTGAATGCCTCATCAGCGCATTCATCCGTTTTCACATAGGCATCGACACCATCAAAAGCACGGCTGCTGAGCAGAAAGCTGACAGCCCATCCGCTGATGATCAGCCAGAGCGCCAGCAATCCGATCAAAGCCATGCCGATTCCTTTATTCAGAAATACGTATGACGGATGACGGCTGCTATCTGTCATTCAGATCCTCCATTTTATAGCCCTGTCCCCATACCACCTTGATATAGCGGGGTTCAGACGGATTGATTTCCACCTTCTCGCGCAGATGGCGGATATGCACCGCCACAGTGCTTTCATTGCCGATGGAATGATCATTCCAGACGGTTTCATAAATCACCGATGAGGAGAAGACCTTGCCGGGATTCTCCATCAGAAGCTTCAGGATGCCGTATTCCATCGGTGTCAGCGATACCGGAACACTGTCCACGGTCACTGTCTTTTTCGTATCGTTCAGCTCAATGCCGCCGATGACCAATATGTCGCTTCTGCGGTTCTGTGAGCCAAGCTGGGTAAAGCGTCTCAGCTGTGAGCGCACTCTGGCATTCAGCTCGCTGGGATTGAACGGTTTTGTGATATAGTCATCCGCTCCGATGTTCAGACCGAGCACCTTGTCGGCATCTTCGCTCTTCGCAGTCAGGAAGATAATCGGAATATTGGATTCCTCACGCAGTTTCACGGTTGCGGTGATTCCATCCATCACCGGCATCATAATATCCATCAGGATCAGATCCGGACGTTCTTTTCTGGCAGCCTCAAGAGCTTCTTCTCCGTTGTGTGCCTCAATGATTTCATATTTTTCTGCCGACAGGTAGATCCTGAGGGCGATGCAGATATCTTTTTCGTCATCGACGATCAGTATTTTCGGTACCATATTCTGCCTCCTGCATCTTCATTTTACATACAAAGACAGCTGAAATCATTAAAAGGTTCTTAAGAAGCGCAAAGAGAAAAGGATACCTGGCGGTATCCTCTGTTCTGTTTATTCTCTGCCGTTCCAGCAGTATGTGCACAGCTGGTCTTCGGAAAGACCTGTTGCTCTGATCATGTCGTCCATCCTGTTGAAGGACAGGGTCGAGAAATTCATCTGTTCTCTCATTCTCTCCAGCATCTTGTGGTAGCGGTCTGAATCCGGATTCGCATAGTCATCGAGAATCGTTCTGTCCACGTCTCCGCCTTCTTCACTGGCGATGATTCTTCTCGCAATCAGATCCATATCGGATGTGGATCTTGAGAAGCTGATGTATTTACAGCCGAACATGATCGGCGGGCATGCCGGACGGACATGCACTTCCCTTGCGCCGCTTTCATACAGGAACTCCGTGGTTTCACGAAGCTGGGTGCCTCTGACGATGGAGTCATCGATCAGAAGCAGTCTCTGATCCTGAATCAGTTCACGCACCGGAATCAGTTTCATCTTCGCAATCAGATTGCGCTTGGACTGATGGGTGGGCATGAAGGAACGGGGCCATGTCGGTGTGTATTTGATGAACGGACGCGCATAGGGAACGCCTGATTCATTGGAATAGCCGATGGCATGGGCGATACCGGAATCCGGAACACCGGCAACGATATCGATCATGTCACGTGACATGTTGTCTCTCTGCGCCATGTATCTGCCGCAGTCATAGCGCATCTTCTCCACCGTCACGCCTTCATAGCGGCTGGGCGGATATCCGTAATAAGTCCACAGGAACGTGCAGATCCTCAGTTTGTTTCCCGGCTGCACGATCACCTTCAGACCTTCCGGTGTCATGACATCGATCTCACCCGGACCGAGTTCTTTTTCAAATGTGTAGCCAAGCTTTTCGAACGCGAAGGATTCCAGGCATGCGCAGTATCCTTCCGCTTTCTTTCCGACAATGATCGGTGTTCTGCCGTATTTGTCACGGGCAAGATAGACACCGTTTTCCGTCACCAGCATGATTGACATGGAACCCTCAATCATCTCCTGGGCAAAACGGATGCCTTCGATCAGGTTGTCCTTCTGGTTGATCATTGTCGCAACCAGTTCTGTTTTATTGATATCACCGCCGCTCATTTCCAGGAAATGCGTCTGGCTGTGTGAGAATACTTCTTTGATGATTTCGTCAGTGTTGTTGATGGCACCGATCGTGCTGAGCGCGTATGTGCCGTGGTGGCTTCTGACAATCAGCGGCTGGGGATCATAGTCGGAAATGCATCCGACGCCCAGGTAGCCTTCCATGTCAGAGATATCAGAGGCAAACTTTGTCCTGAAGGGAGAGTTTTCGATATTGTGAATCGCCCGGTTGAAGCCTTTCGGTCCGTAGGACACAAGACCTGCTCGTCTTGTTCCAAGATGAGAATGGTAGTCAGTACCATAGAAGAGATCGAAGACACAGTCTTCTTTGAGTGCCGCTGAGAAAAAACCGCCCATAAAACACCGCCTTCCTTCATTAAACGTTGGGATTATAACACGCACTCTGTCCATGCACAACAAAAGATGTCCCATTTTTTGAGACATCTTTTGTTTCATTAGATGATGATTCCGCGGCAGTGATCAATCTCATGCTGGATGGTTTGAGCAATGAATCCGCTGAATTCGGTTTCCATTGTCTTCATCGCTTTTGTCTGATATCTGACGGTGATCTTCTGCCAGCGCTCGGCGCTTCTTTCTCCCGTAAGTGAAAGACAACCCTCATATGCGGTGTATCTGCCGCTTTTTCTGGTAATAAGAGGATTGAACATCACAAGCGTTCCGACAGGAAGGGCAACGGCGATGATGTTCTTGCGCACCCCGATCATATTGGCAGCCATGCCGGCGCAGTGATCTCTGTGGGCATTCAGCGTATCTTCAAGATCAGCAGCTGTCTTCAGATCTTCCGCAGTCGCTTTGACGGAAGGCACTGCCAGAAACATTTCATCTCTGACAACCGGTCTGATCATTTCAGCACGTTTGTGACGATGGTGACACTGCAGAAGCCTTCGTCTTCTCCGGGAATATCCATGACGCCGATTTCCGAATCGTGCAGACGGATGAATGCCGGCTGATGATCAGCGATCTCCTTGACTTCCTCTGGATCTGTCTTGAGAACGACACATTCAACAGGCCTGTCCGTCACTTCGCGGACCGCGTTCAGGAAGAAGTCTCTCGCATCCCGTTTCAGCATCGGGTGTTCGAGCACAACCGTCTCATCTTCGCCGGCTGCGCGGACGGTGTTGACCAGTGCCTCACGGCAGTAGTAGTGGGCGTTCTCCGTCAGTTCATACATCATGTCGTTGTCCGATGCGGAACTGATGAATTCATCATAGACTTTCATCTTCACGACTCTTGCGTCGGGGAACTGTTTCTTAATGTAAATGCTTTTGCCGGAGAATACCGGACCCATAACGAAGACGATTCTCATGCGTCAATGTCCTCCTCTTCTTCCTCTTCGTAAATCAGACTCTTTTCGATAATCTGTGATTCCTTGATCATGATTCCCTTCTCGGAGAAATCATCTCCGAAGAAGGTGATCTCATACATCGGCTCATCGCTTCTCTTCAGCACCGGTCCCCACGGTTCCACCTTGAGCACCATTGCCAGTGCCGGCTCATCGCCGTTCATTGTCAGCACGGTTTCACCGGTGCGGTATTTCGGAATGCCCATGATAATGTCAGCGTTTCTGACAGGCATGCCGACCGGAATGATTCTGGAATAGACAACGGACATGTTTCTCGTGACGTCAACGTTGCAGTGGTAATGACCGCTGTACCAGTATTCATATTTGACAATGGAATTCACCTTCTCAAAGAATTCGGATACCTTGTCAGGCGGGAACTGTCCCTGCTTGACAAAGCCCTGGTACATGGTCGGCAGGCAGTGGGTAATGATATAGTCCACTTTGTTTCCATGCTTTTCCAGATTCTTCAGAGCATATTCCATTTCCTCATCGGAAGGGATTTCCTCAGGCCACCAGCTCTTTCCGATGACCGCATCGGTATCGCCTTTTGCCGGTCCGCGGTCATGCGAGGAAGCGCCGCCCATGGCAAAGAATGTGCTGCCTTCGATTTCGAAGATCTCACCGCGCATCAGATGCAGGACCTTCGGACGGACCTCATGGACTCTGCCGCCGTGCCACTCCTTGACAGGGAAGCTGTTCAGACGCGGGAAACATTCATGGTTGCCGTCGACGAACAGTGTTGTCCATCTCTGGTTGTTCAGCCATTTCAGCCATTTTCTTTCCTTGCCGTCTTCTTTTTTGTAATTCCAGACGAGACCGAAATCACCGCAGATGATGACGTAGTCATTCTCAGTGATTTTCTCCGTCACGTTGTTTTTCAGAAGTTTTCTGATATCAATTGTGCCGTGAATATCGCCAGTAACGTAGATCATATCCTACCTCTTTCCAGCAATGTATTTTCTGTGCGAGACAAGTCTGGTAACAGAGATCAGTCTCTCTTCGCCCGGGAAGCAGTAGACACCGCCCTTCCCGCCGGAGAGGGCAATGATGTCCTCAGCGTCTTCCATAAAGTCTCTGACTGTCACTTTGATAACCACTTTGTAGGGAATGATGTACATCGGAATTCTGTATTCCCTCTTATCGGATTTTGCCTTCGGTTCCATGTGCGGCATGATCATGGCCACATCCACTTCATCCTGGCGGTCATAAAGCTGATAAAACGGAATGAATTCAAACCACACCTCATCCTGAAGATTTTCTTTGACCGAAGCTTCGGCAAGGTGTCGTGAAAAGTATCCGGAGGAGTACCCTTCTCCGCAGCAGATTGCAATTCTAAGCATAGGCGTGTTCTCCTTTTCATTCAGGATCTGAAACTGCACCGGAAATGATGCAGAAGCTGTTCACTGATATTATCATACACCATCCGGCGCAAAAAAAGCCTGCTTGTGACAGGCTCATCTGATGTAATGAATTCTGGATTCCTCAAAGCGGTCCTGCTGTGTCTTTTCCTCAGCCGGATAGCCGATCGGAATCAGGGCGAAGGAATGCAGCCTGGCAGGCAGATGGAGAACTTCATCCACTGCTCTGACGCGCTCTTCCAGCGGTGCGATCCCGCACCATGCGGCGCCGAGCCCGAGCTCATCTGCCTCCAGGAGAATATTCTCGCAGGCAATGCTCAGATCGATGTTCACCCAGTCGTACAGGCGCACTTCCTCTCTGCAGCGGGTGCAGGGAACGATGACGGCTGGCGCATCTTTGACAAAGGAGGCGAACGGCGAACATTCGCTGAGCTTCCTGATCACTTCCCTGTTTTCGACGACGACGAATTCCCAGGGCTGCTGGTTCGCGGTGGAAGGAGATGCCATGGCGGCTTTCAGGATCATCGTGATCTTTTCTTCCTCCACCTGTCTTTCCTGGTATTTCCGGATGCTTGTTCTGTGGAAGATCGCTCTTACCATCCGAACAGTCCCTTCTTCGCGTTTTCTTCCAGCGCGTAGGATGTCATCGTGTATCCGGTCGGATCAATGACCGCATGAAGCTGTTCTTCTGTAATGGCATCTTCGGTGATGATGACTGTCTGTTTCTTCTTTCTGTCGGATGTAACTTTCTTAATGGAAGGAAATGCGGAACGGACTGCGTCATTGATATGTGATTCACACATGCCGCACATCATGCCTTCCACACCTGCAGTAATCTTGTTCATGTTCTTACTCCATGCCGAGATACTTGTAATCTCTGTCTTCGATTGCTTCTTTGATCAGGGCTTCATCAACATCCTTGGAGAGTGTGATGACTGCTGTGCCTGCGGTATGAGATGCCGTTGCGGATTCAATGCCGTCGATCTTTTCCAGCGCCTTCTTTACGCTGGCTTCGCAATGCTCGCACATCATGCCTTCGATTCTGACTGTCTTTTCCATTTTCTTTTCTTCTCCTTCTTCATTCCATGTATAGTCTTTTGATTCCACAGCTGCTTTGACAAGTGACATGTCAACGGGACGGTTCATGGTGATTTCAAGTGTTCCTTTTGTATGATCTGCTTTGGCGGCTGTAACGCCTTCAATCTTTGAAACTGCCTTTTCGACAGTCGCCTCGCAGTGTTCGCACATCATTCCGCCGACATGGCAGACGACTGTTTCCTCCGGTTCCGCTTCTTCCGCAAGTGCCGGGTGTTTCAGCTTTCTGTCGTGAGAGGCGTCATGAAG
>ONSK01000184.1 GCA_900320455.1 uncultured Erysipelotrichaceae bacterium
CACGCACCAGTGGTGGAATAGGCAGACACGTACGCTTGAGGGGCGTATGGAGAGATCCGTGCAGGTTCAAGTCCTGTCTGGTGCACCATGACAAAGCCGGTCATCATCGACCGGCTTTTTTCATCTTTCAAACAGACGGATCATTTTCTTTTTCCATGGCTTGTAGGGATGCTCGCGCAGCGGCATCACGCCAATGGATGAACCAAACAGCACCGTGCAGGGATGGGTGAACTCCCTGAATCCCCAGATGCCGTGATAGGCACCCATGCCGGAATGCCCCGTTCCGTTGAAGGGAACTCCCTTTACCATCATATGCAGGCAGACTTCATTGATGCCTCCGCCGCCGAACTGCATTCTCTGCATTGTCCGCTCTGCCCAGCGGACATCTTTTGTAAAGAGATAGAACGCAAGCCCGTGTTCACGTTCGGAAATGGTTTTTAATAACGCATCGATTTCATCATCTTTAAACGGAACAATTGGAAGCAGCGGCGAGAACAGCTCGTGTTTCACGATTTCTTCATCAATGCCGACGGGATAGATCACGGTAGGTTCGAACTTCTGTTCGCTTCTGTCTCCCCTGCCGCCGTAGACGACACGCTCCATATACGCTTCCGCCTCTGCCGCGCATTTCTCATACGCCGCAGGTGTGATCAGCTTCGGATATTCATCGCTGTGCAGACAATCCGCACCAAGCTGGGCTGCGAAGGCAGCTTCCAGCTCCTTCAGGAATTCCTCCGCGATTTCTTCCGCAACAGCGCACTGGTTGATATCAATGCAGATCTGTCCGCTGTTCAGCGCTTTGAAGAAAGCAATCTTGCGGGCTGCGTCTTTAAGATCCGCGTCTTTGCGGACGATGCACCAGTTGCCGGTTTCCCCGCCCAGCTCCAGGGCGCATGGCGTCAGGTGATCCGCAGCCGCATGAAGCACATGCTTTCCGACTGCCGGTGATCCGGTGTAGAAAATCTTGTCAAAACGCTGCGCAAGACAGAGATCCGCGGTTTCGTGTCCGCCGTCAATGACTGTCACATATTCCGCAGGGAAGGTCTCCTGCATCATCCTCTTTAATAAAGCCGTGCTGCGGACTGATTTGGAGCTTGCCTTGAGCACCGCGGTATTTCCGCCGGCAATCGCTGCCGCAAGCGGTCCAAGCGCAAGCAGGAACGGGAAATTGAACGGGCTGATGATCAGTGTGACGCCATACGGCATCTTGTATACTTTTGTGATCACGCTCGGGAAGCAGTGGATACAGCTGTAATGGATTTCCGGTCTGTTCCATCTGGAAAGTCCTTTGATCATTTCATTGACTTCCAGGATGATCGTTCCGATATCGCAGAAATACGCTTCGGCATCATGCCTGCCAAGATCAAGTCTTAATGCCTCTTCGATTTCCTTCTGATGCGTCTGCACGGCAATCTTCAGCCGTACGAGCATCTCCTTTCTGAATTTCACATCCAGTGTTCTGCCGGAGGCAAAGTATTCTCTCTGATCCTGCACTGCCTTTCTGATTTCTTCCGCGTTCATATGCAATACCTCACATTGAAATTATACTGGATTTCCCGATTGAAAAAAGACACCGTTTTCCGATGTCCCTGCTGTGTTCAGTCAATGATTCTGATGGTTTCGATGACCGGCTGGTCGGGCTTGCTGAGAAGACCGTTGGAATCCACGGGCTTCGCGTTCTCAGCAATCTGATCGGCGATTTCCTGTCCTTCCGTCACATGTCCGAATGCGGCGTAATTGCCGTCAAGACCCGTGTAGTCCGCAACCATGATGAAGAACTGTGAGGATGCGCTGTCATAATTCGTGGATCTTCTTGCCATGGAGATCGTTCCCTTCAGATGGCTGATCGGGTTCTCAATGCCGTTGGCAGCGAATTCGCCTTTGATCATCTGCTCTGAACCGCCTGTTCCGGTTCCGCTCGGATCACCGCCCTGGATCATGAAATCCTTTACCGCGCGGTGGAATGTCAGACCGTCATAGAATCCGCTCTCTGCGAGATTCATGAAGTTCTTCACTGTTTCCGGAGCTGCGCCTTCATCCAGTTCCACCTTGATGGTTCCCATGTCTTTCACAACGATTTCCGCATGATGCAGAAGCGATGCATTTGTCTGTTTGTAATTCGGATCCAGTGTGCTCTGCGGTGTATCCGCCTTTCCTGAGCAGCCGGCAAGAACAAGCACTGCAAGCAGTGCCGCAAATATCTTTTTCATAACTTCCCTCTTTTCCGCATTCCATTATACCGAAAAAAGATGAGACCTCGTATCGAAGTCTCATCTTTGTATCAGAGCTTGAAGTCTTTGGCTTCTTCCTGCCACTTGGCGAACTCTTCATCCGTGCCGAGGACATAGTGTGTCTTCGTCATGTTGTGAATTGTTCCCTTTGTGTAATCGACGCCTTCCTTTTCCTTATCGTATGTCAGGGCGATTCTTGCCTTTTCAACGATGGGGTTCGGATGCGGGATCGCAGAAAGCAGAGAACGTGTATACGGATGGATCGGATTCTCGAAGATCTCTTCCGTTGTGCCTGTTTCAACGATATGTCCCAGATGCATGACGCCGATTCTGTCAGAGATGTACTTGACCATCGAAAGGTCATGGGCAATGAACAGATATGTTGTGCCCAGTTCATCCTGCAGGTCGCGCATCAGGTTGACAACCTGTGCCTGGATCGATACGTCCAGAGCGGAAATCGCTTCATCGGCGATCACCAGCTTCGGATTCATGACCAGCGCTCTGGCGATACCGATACGCTGTCTCTGACCGCCGGAGAACTGCTGGGGATAACGTGTCGCATGTTCTTTGGAAAGACCTACCTTGTCAAGAATCGCGTAGACTTTTTCATCCAGCTCTTCCTGGGAGGAATACAGATGGTGGATCTCAAGACCCTGGGCAATGATCTGCTTAACCTTCTTACGGGGATTGAGGCAGGCCATCGGGTCCTGGAAGATCATCTGCATGTTCGTGCGCAGGTAGTCTTCTTCCTTCTTTGTCATCTTGCCGGAAATATCATGTCCGTCGAAGATGATCCTGCCGGCTGTCGGCTCATACAGACGGATCAGTGTTCTGCCGGTTGTGGACTTGCCGGAACCGGATTCACCGACGAGACCGTATGTCTCACCGGCATAGATATCAAAGCTGATGCCGTCAACGGCTTTTGTCGTGTATGTTCTTGTGATACGGAAATGCTGTTTGAGTCCTTCCACATGAAGCAGCGGTTCGGCATTGTAATCAATATTTGTCATATCTTACACTCCTTCCCTGTTCTGCAGAAGTTCAGCTGTGACAGCATCGATATCTGCATTCTCTGCACGCATTCTTTCAATGCGCTCTTTGAGCTGATCAGGCAGATCAAACTGCGGCGCTCTCGGATCACAGAGCCAGGATGCGACTCTGTGCTGTCCGCCGACGGTGTACATCGGAGGTTCAGCCTTGTAGTCAATGGCGAGAGCGTACGGATTACGCGGCGCGAAGGCATCGCCGACAACTTCTTCGAGAAGGTTCGGAGGTGTGCCCGGAATCGCGAACAGACGCGTGGAATCCGTGTCCGTATCCGGCATGGATGCCAGCAGGCCCCATGTGTACGGATGACGGGGATCATAGAATACTTCGTTGATATTGCCCTTTTCGATGATACGGCCGGCATACATGACGTCGACGTAGTCAGCGACTTTGGCAACGACACCCAGGTCATGGGTGATGTAAATAACGGAAATCTGCTTTTCTTCCTGGATCTTCTTGATGAGCTCAAGGATCTTTGCCTGAATCGTAACGTCGAGCGCTGTTGTCGGCTCGTCGCAGATCAGGATGTCAGGATTGCAGGAAAGTGCGATCGCGATAACAACACGCTGGCGCATACCGCCGGAAAGCTGATGAGGATACTGCTTGAATCTCTTTTCGGGATTTTCAATACCTACGTCAATCAGCAGCTGCAGAGCTCTCTGTTTCGCTTCTTCCTTGGAGATTTTTTCATGCAGAAGCATACCTTCCATGATCTGCTTGCCAATAGTCATGGTCGGATCAAGGGAAGTCATCGGATCCTGGAAGACCATTGCGATGTGCTTTCCATTGAATCTGTATCTGATCTCCTTCTGGGAGAGCTTTGTCATATCGACGGTTTCTTTTTCACCGTTTTCATTGGTGAATGTGTACATGATCGAACCGCTGTCAATCTTGCCGTTGGAAGCGAGAATGCCCATGATTGTCTTGACGGTTACGGACTTGCCGGAACCGGACTCACCGACGATTGCGATCGTTTCGCCTTTGTACAGGTCCATACGGACGCCGCGGATTGCCCTGACTGTTCCGTTGGCTGTTTCAAAGGAAATGTTCAGGTTTCTTACGGACAGGACACGTTCGTCTTTCGGTCTTTTTACATAAGCTGTCATAGTGTCCCTCCTTTAGTGTTTCTGGTTCGGATCAAACGCGTCACGCAGACCGTCAGCGAACAGGTTGAAACTGAGCATGAGAAGCGCGAGTACGAAGATGGAGCTGAGAATCATGAACGGATGCACTGTCATGGACTTGTATCCGTCAGAAATCAGTGTACCAAGGGAAGCTGCCGGAGCCGGAATACCGAGGCCCATGAACGACAGATACGCTTCGGTGAAGATCGCGCCTGGGATCGAGAACATCGCCATTGTGATCAGCTGACCGAAGATATTCGGCAGAATATCCTTGAAGATAATCGAGAAATCTTTGGCGCCGAGTGTTCTGGAAGCCAGGATATATTCAGATTCCTTCAGTTTCAGCACTTCCGCTCTTGAGATACGGGACATGCCGATCCATCCGGTGATCATCAGAGCAACGATGATCGAGATCATGCCTCTCGGCAGAACCATACCGAGCAGGGTAACAAGAACCAGTGTCGGAATACCGTTCAGGATTTCAACCGCTCTCTGCATGACCATATCGACCTTGCCTCCGAAGTAGCCGGAGATCAGACCGTAGGACATACCGATGACGATATCGACAGTAACGGCGATCAGAGCGATGAAAACGGAAATACGTGTGCCTTCCCAGACACGGGTGAACAGGTCACGTCCGTTTGTATCTGTTCCGAACCAGTAATAGACATTGTCGAGACCCTTCTTCGCATAGACGTTGACACCGTTCTCATAGCCGTTGAAGATACCGAGCTTTTCAAGACCCGGGATACGCGGCGGCAGAGACTGGTGGGCCAGATTGATCTCATCGTATCTGAATCCGGATACCATCGGACCGATGACCGCGAACAGGATGATGGTGGTGATGATGATCATACCGATGACAGCACCTTTGTTCTTGGAGAAGTTGGTCCAGACGTCCTTCAGATAGGAAGTCGCTTCATAGACTTTGTCAGTCAGTCTTTCATTCTGCTGTACAAAGACGAAATCTTCAGCGGAATAGTCGTCGATGACTTCATCTGTCAGCACAGGAACTGTTCTTTTCTTGATTTCACTCATATTGTCAGTCCCCCTTTGCGACACGGATTCTCGGGTCGATAATTCCGTAGAGAATATCGATGATCAGCATCATGACGATATACATCGCGGAATAAACGAATGCGCACATGAT
Source organism: uncultured Erysipelotrichaceae bacterium (assembly GCA_900320455.1). GTDB lineage: Bacteria > Bacillota_I > Bacilli_A > Erysipelotrichales > Erysipelotrichaceae > Bulleidia. The sequence goes on from ONSK01000184.1 coordinate 5,553, forward strand.
AACGACGTTATAGTCATTGGAACCGATCGCTGTAACCATCAGTGTACCGATACCCGGAACACCGAATACCTTTTCAACGACCATGGAACCTGTCAGAAGGTTGACAAGGATCGGACCCATGATTGTGATAATCGGAATCAGAGTATTGCGCAGCGCGTGATGCAGAATCAGATTGTTCTGTCTGACACCCTTTGCCTGAACAAGCTGGATATAGTCAGAGTTCAGGACATCGATCATTTCCGAACGGGTGAAACGCGAAACGTTTGCCATCGGGCTCATTGCCAGAGCGATCATCGGACCGATCATACTCTTCGCAACTGCCTTTGAGCTGTAGAGCACAGGCAGCCAGCCGAGCTTGAATCCGACATAGTAAGCAAGAAGAAGCGCGAATACGTAAGACGGCACGGAGACACCGATGATGGAAACAACCGAACACAGCGAGTCAACCCAGCTGTTGTGGTTCAGCGCGGCAGCGATACCGAGCAGAAGTCCTGCGAATGTTCCCAGCAGCATGCCTCTTGCACCGATTCTAATGGAGAGCATCAGCGGGCCGGCAATCATTTCAGCGACAGGCTTGTTCTTATTAATGACATAAGACACACCGAGGTCACCCTTTGCCATTGCCATAACGTACTTTACGAATCGTATAAAGAACGGCTGATCCAGACCATATTTCGCATACAGAGCAATTTTCTGCGCTTCAGTCAGCTTCTCATCGTTAAACGGAGAACCAGGCATGAATGTCAGCAGAAGGAAGAGTACGAGAAGAATGGCAAGCAGGGTCAGCAGACTGATCAATACACGTTTCAGAATGTATTTTTTCATAATCTGTTTTTCCTTTCTTTTCGCGCGGAGCGGATCCGCCTGAAGATGGATAAGAATGCAATAGAGCGGATAGACCGCTCTATTGCATTATGTTTTCAATTTGCTAAAACGCAATTACTGAGCTTTTGTTACGTGACGGAAGGAGTCAACGCCTGCGCTGTGGAATTCAATTCCCTTGACGTTCGGGTTGATCAGCATCGCGCCGCCGTTCTGGTAAACAGGGATGATACCGAAGTCTTCAACGAGGATCTTTTCAGCAGCGACCATATCAGCCCAGCGAGCTGCAGGATCAGCAGCGTCTGCACCGAGTTCAGCGGCATCGAGATACTTGTCATATTCATCATTGAAGTAGTAGTTGTTGTAACCAGGCAGGTTGGACTTGAACAGATCCAGGAATGTCTGCGGGTCAGCATAGTCCGGACCCCATCTTGTCAGACCGACTTCATATTCAAGACCGTTCATGAGAGCAAGTCTTTCCTTCTTTGTCTTGGAAGCCAGATTGACTGTGATTCCAGGCAGGTTCTTTACCCACATGTTCTGGATGTTTTCCGCAACAGCCTTGGAAGCTTCGGAATCTTCATACAGCAGTTCAACTGTAACGTCGCCGCCGAGTTCCTTCTTCGCTTCTTCATAAGCAGCTGCAGCTGCAGCTACATCATAGGACAGCAGGTTGCCGACACCCTTACGGTATTCTGTTCCATCCGGACCATAAGCGAATTCCTTCGGAATGAAGCCTTCGAGAGCAACGGAACCGTCTTTCAGAACGTCGTTAGCGATTGCCTCACGGTCGATAGAGAGACCGAGAGCCTTACGGAGATTGAAGTTCTGATACTTTGTGTTTCCGGCAATGACCTTTGTGCTCTGGTTCAGATTGAGTCTCCATGCATAACCCTGGAGTCTGGATACATAACCCGGATCAGAAGCGTTTGCTTCAACGAGTTCACTTGTCAGTGTAACAACGTCAACGTCGCCGCCCTTGTAGGACATAACAGCTGTCTGAGCTTCCGGAACGAACTTGAAGATAACTTCGTCAACATACTGATCCTGCTTTTCAGCATTCCAGTAGTTCGGGTTCTTTGTGAAGACATATTCAGCACCCGGTTCCCATGTTGTCATTGTGTAAGGACCGCAGAAGAGCAGGTTATCGATGCCGAGAGCATACTGGTCGCCCTGTGCTTCGAAGAACTTCTGGTTGAGCGGGAAGAATGACGGGAACGCCATCAGACCAAGCAGGAATCCGCAAGGCAGATCGAGTGTGACTTTGAATGTCTTGTCATCAACTGCTTCAACACCGAGGTCATCCAGCGGCAGCTTGCCGTCGATAACGTCTGCAGCGTTGTGAACGTTGATTGTGCTCACGATGAAGTTGTATTCAGATGCAAGAGCCGGGTCAACCAAACGCTTCCAGCCGTATACGAAGTCCTGAGCTGTAACAGGGTCTCCGTTGGACCACTTGATGTTGTCACGGAGATGGAATGTATAGATCAGACCATCATCGCTGATGTCCCAGCTTTCAGCCAGATCCGGCTGAGGCTGTCCGTCCGCATCGAGTTCTGCCAGACCGCCGATGCAGAGTGACTGGAAGATGAAGGAACGTCCGTCTGTAGCTACATGATGATCCATCGTGTTCAGGTCATCTGTGATCGCAACAGTGATTGAGCCTTTTCCTGCATCATCGCCGGAGCCTGAGCTTCCGCCGCCGTTGTTTGAGCCGCCGCCGGAGCATCCGACCAGCATCGTAGCTGCGAGCAGGGCTGCCAAGGATTTCTTGAGTTTCATAACTGTCCTCCCTTTTCAGAACGTTGCCCTCTGTGACATCTGTGTGAATATCAGATGAACTTTCGGGAAACATAAGTCAATTATAGATTCTGTTCTGATCATTGCAAGCAAATTTTTACATTATTTGTAAATTCTTAAATGTTTTTTGCATAATTTATGAAAACTTTTCAATTGTTTTCATAACAGATACAATTGTTTCTGCATTGTTCACATTAAATTTTGTATTTAATATATACGCTTGAATCATTATTCTGTAGAATTCTATTTAAATTCAGAAAAAAGAGGTTTGAAACGCATGAAAAAAAGCTATGAAAACGAACTCCAGCGCATTGCCTGCGCTGTCTGGGACAGCCCGGAACCAGGCTTTGCGGAATTCACCTCCAGCAGAATCCAGACAGAATTTCTGAAAGAACAGGGATTTGAAGTCAAAGAAAATGTCTGCGATACCATCACAGGATATACAGCATCCTACGGCAGCGGTCATCCGGTCATCGCCATTCTCGGCGAATTTGACGCTCTGTATGGTCTTGGCCAGAAGGAAGACATTCCTGAGTATACGCCCAACGGCAAAGCCATGGGACACGGATGCGGACATCATCTGCTCGGCACCGGCGCCATCGGCGCAGGTCTTCTGATCCGGGATTATCTGAAAGAAACAGGCAAGGAAGGAACGGTCATTGTCATGGGATGTCCGGCAGAAGAAGCAGGATCCGGCAAGACCTATATGGCAAGAGACGGATTGTTCGATGACGTTGACATTGCTCTGACATGGCATCCGGGATCCAGGCATCAGGTCAATACCGGCAGTTCCCAGTCCAACATCAATGCCTTCTTCCGCTTCCATGGCAAGGCTGCTCACGCCGCAGGAGATCCGGAAAACGGCAGAAGCGCGCTTGATGCCGTGGAGCTGATGGACATCGGCGCCAATTA
>ONSK01000158.1 GCA_900320455.1 uncultured Erysipelotrichaceae bacterium
AAGAAACCGTCACTGATTGAATTCACCCGTAAATACAGCAACGATGAAGAAGCCTGCTATGACTTCTTCTGGAATGTCAGACATCCGCTTCGGTGAAACCATCAAGGCATATGTGAAGAAATACGGTGATGCGAAGAAGCTGAAGGCAATCCCGCTGGCCATTGCCGGCTGGCTCAGATACATGCTTGCGGTGGATGATGAAGGTAAGCCGTTTGAGCTGGCACCGGATCCCCGCGGTGAAGAGATTCACGCATACATGCAGAAAAACTTCCGGCTTGGTGAAACGAAGGAAACCGGAGATCTCCTGCACTCCATTCTTTCCAACCCTGTTCTCTTCGGCATGGATCTCTATGAAGCTGGCATCGGTGAAACAATTGAAACGATGTTCCTGAAGGAAATCCAGGGACCGGGAGCTGTCAGAGAAACACTGAAAAAATATCTGGACTAACATATACGGCAGGGTTCATACCCTGCCGTATCAGTCTTCCATAAGATCCATGAATTCCAGGAATCTCCATTCCTTCTCATCTTTCGCGCATTTCTCACAGTAGATCTTTCTGTCGATGATGCAGTACTTCTGTCCTCTGCGGATCACTTTTCTGCATTTTGCGCATCTGACGTTCCCTTTTGGAACGTTCTTTTCTTTCTGAAACAGTCCCATATTCAGAATTGAAGATAACATGCCTTGATCGTTTCCATCAATGAAAGAATCTGGTACTTGATGACAAAGACTGCGTCATAGTACTGCGTATATTCCTTCTTGATGTGATCGATCAGTGGAATTACATACTGCTCAGTTTCCTCGATGTAGCCAAATGCCTTCTCCTCTCTGAATGAGGACATCATCGTGGAAAGATTATTGCACCGATCAAGTGCTTTAACGATGGATGCGGATGGTGATTCCACAATGTGTCTGTAGTATTCCTCTGTGGAAAGACCTGTCTTTGTTAAGCGTCTTACAGTATCTTTGACGTCTTCTGAAAACGGCAGATCTTCCGGTAATACGCCGCAGTCCTCGCAGACATCGTGCAGAAGCACTGATGCGAGCACCGCATCATCCCGGATGCCCAGTGCATGGGCATGACATGCCATCATGAACGGATGCACGATATAGGGAATCCTTTCATCCGTGAAGATCATCTTCTTTCTGAACTGTGCCTGATGCTTTTCAGAAGCGTAGTCAATTGCTTTGTCCATTTCCGCAAGATGTTCCTCTTCCGCAAACTGCTTCAGCTTCCTGTGCATGTTTTCCAGCGAATAGAAGCTGTCGCGCATCACCCAGGTTGGAAGTGTTTCCTCCTCATTGAGCAGATCTTTTCTGTTCATCTGCAAAGCAGAAGCAATCCGCGCCATATTGAAGAGATCCGGTGTGCTTTTTCCCGTTTCCCAGAGGCTGACTGCCTGCGGTGTCACAAAGACAGCTTCCGCCAGTTTCTCCTGCGTCATATGCAGTTCTTTTCTTCTCTGCTGTATCTTCTTTCCGATTTCCATCTTCTTCCCTCCGTATTCAGTATAAAACGGAAACCAAGAAGAGGATAACAAGCATTACTTGATTCAGATACTCCACTCCGCGCTCAGCGACTGCAGATCATGCATATGCCTGTAAATACCGTCCTGCTTTGCATACAGCTGCTTCGGGCTTCCCTGTTCTGCCACCATACCATCACGGATTACCACGATCTTGTCAACGTTCTCAACCGTTCTCATGCGGTGGGCAATGACCAGAACCGTCTTTCCTTTTAACAACCGTGACAGGGCATTTTGCACTTTCGTTTCATTTTCCACGTCGAGCGAAGCTGTCGCCTCATCAAGCAATACGATCGGTGCATTCTTCAGAAGCGCTCTGGCAATGGAGATTCTCTGTCTCTCTCCGCCGGAAAGTCTCGCACCGTTCTCACCGATCATGGTATCGAAGCCCTGCGGCATTTTTTCAATGAATTCGAGACAGTTCGCGGCTTTTGCGGCTTCATATACATCTTCGTCGGATGCGCCGTGTCTGCCGAGACGAATGTTTTCTCTGACAGTATCATCAAAGAGCACCACATCCTGGAAAACCATGGAATAATCTCTGAGCAGAACTTCCGGATCAACCGTATTGATATCAATACCGCCCACGCTGATGGTGCCGGAGGTCACATCCCAAAGCCTTGCCGCAAGACGTGCGCATGTGCTCTTGCCGGATCCGGAAGGTCCGACCAGGGCGGTAACTTCTCCCTCTTTCGCCGTAAAGCTGATTCCATGAAGCACTTCCTCGTTGTTGTAGGCAAAGCATACGTCCTTGAATTCAATATCATGTCCCTTCGGTTCAAACACTTCTGTTCCCGAGGCTGCCGGGGTGTCATAGATCTCATTCAGACGGGCAGCGGAAACCTGAGAAACAAACATCTCGGCAATCAATGCAAGTGCCTGATCAAACGGTGCATAAATCCTTGTAATCACCATCATGAACAGGAACAGTGTCATGAAATCGATCTTTCCGTTTGAAATCAGATGCACAGCCGTGAAGATCGTCGTCGCGATTCCCATTCTCATGATGACACTGGCACCGTTGACAAACATTCCGGTCACCAGTTCCCCGTGTTTCATGATTCTTTCGTGCGCGTCGATTTTTTCATACAGAGCATTCAGGTAGTTTTCTTCTCTGTTAGCCGCCCTGATCTCCCGGACGTTTTCAATCGCTTCCTGAATGCCGTCGGAAACCTCCAGAGCTGCCTGTTTATTCCTTTCGGAATTCCGTTTCTCGATTCTCCGGGATCCGAAAAGCAGAATGAATGCCGCAGGCACACCCCAAAGACATGCCAGAGCAAGACGCCAGTCTTTGATCACAAGCATCACGGCAATGACTGCCGTGGAAATGTAGGCTCCGTACAGATATCCGAGACAGTGCGACCATACATGTTCCAGTCTGTTCACATCTCCCATGACCGTTTCTGTCAGATCCGCCAGATCTCTTTTGCCGAAATAGCCCAGCGGCAGCTTTCTCAGTTTTTCTGCCAGTGATATACGCACATTTCTGACTTCTGAATATACCAGTCCGTATGTTGCCTTGTACTGTTCAAGATGCGTCAGAAATGAGAGAGCCGCAAAGATCAGAGCCATTCCGATATAGATCAAAAGACCGGGAAGCTGTGCTCCGCCGATCACCTCCATATAGTCCTGCATCATCAGATACAGAATACCGGCGCCGCCCATGACTGTCAGATTCACAATAACCGTCCAGAAGGCACCCTTCTTTGTATTTTTTACACCCTGATCTGTCAGAGCATATGTTTTCTGAAATTTCTTTCCGAACATATTAGGCCGCCTCCTTTTCCGATCCGATTTTCCAGCTGACTGCCTGATTGTATTCTTTCCACATGCCGGCATATCTGCCTCCGTAAGCCAGGAGTTCCTCATGACTGCCTTCCTCAATCAGCTTTCCGGCGTCAAGGACAATGATCCTGTCGGCAGATACGACAGTTGAAAGTCTGTGTGCGATCATGATTACCGTCCTGTTTTCCGTCAGTTTCTTCAATGCCTTCTGTATCAGCACTTCATTCTCCGGATCCGCGAACGCAGTTGCCTCATCCAGTACAATGATCGGCGCATTCTTCAATATCGCTCTGGCAAGTGCGATGCGCTGCTGTTCGCCGCCGGACAGGAATACGCCCTTCGCATTGACCTGCGTGTGAATTCCATCTGGAAGTTTTGCGATTATGTCATCGCACTGCGCCGCCTGAAGCGCTGCCATAACTTCCTGCTCAGATGCTTCCGGCCGTGCGGCTCTGACGTTTTCCAGAACAGACTGCTTGAACAGATGATCATTCTGGAATACAAAGGCGATGTTATCCATCAGCACATGCGGATCAATTTCTCTGACGTCGGCATTTCCGACTCTGACAGCGCCGCTGTTTACATCCCAGAAACGCGGAATCAGAGAAGCAGCCGTTGTCTTTCCGCCGCCGGACGGTCCGACAAAAGCGACAGTCTCTCCTTCATTCACCCGGAAGGAAACATCATTCAACGCAGGAACATCAGAGCCCTCGTAAGTAAAAGAAACATGATCAAATTCAACGCTGCTGTCTGACGGCACCGCATGACGATCCGATACCGGCAGCACAGGCGCATTCATCACCTGATTGATTCTCATCATCGCTGTATCCGCCAGCATCATTCCGGAAGCGCCGAACATGATTCTCGCGAGCGCAGTGGAGACAACAGCCGAGAAGACGCCGTAAAATGCGAAGTTGGTCACAAACTGCCGGAATGTCCCGGCATTCAGTGCAGATGAGGCAAGCAGTACCGCAGCAGGAATCAGAAAGACAAACGCGCCTTCCGTAGCTGTCAGATTGACAGCCTGGGGAACCTTGCATATATCAGCCTGATAATGTTCTGCCTTTTCGCTGTAATCGTTGATTGCCTTTTCAAAAGCCCTGAACGAATATACCGTCTGCTGGAATACCTTCACGACAGGAATGCCGCGCACATATTCTGTCCCCGCTTTAGCCATGACATCCTGAGCAGCCTGATATTCCGCCATCAATGCCGCATTCTTTCCGCCCATCATGGAAAACAGCGCCGCGACGGAAACCACAGCAGCCGCAAGACAGGAAAGTCCCATGCGCCAGTCAAAGACGATCATCAGAACAACAAGCGTGATGAACATCGCTGCAGTTCCGACAATGTCCGCAAGATTATGCGCCAGCAGCGTTTCCGTATCCGCCGCGCCGCTGTCCAGCTTGTTTCTCAGCAGTCCGGACGCATTCTGACTGAAGAATCCGAGCGGAGCCTTCATCAGATGTGCAATCCCCTGTCTGCGTATATTTGAAGCTGTTCTGAATGCCGCAAGATGCGTGCACATCAAAGCGCAGAAGTAGACGGCAATGCCTGCCACCGCGGACAGAAACGCAGCCCAGGCATAGCCGGAAATATCTGAAGCCGCTGTCCAGTCCGGCGCCGCATTGATCAGATCCCTGAGAACCAGCCAGATGCATACATACGGCAGCATTCCCAGCACCATTGATACAGCT
>ONSK01000218.1 GCA_900320455.1 uncultured Erysipelotrichaceae bacterium
ATGCCTGATAAGCAGCATACATATGAACGGCAGGGACTGCCGGGATAGCCTGCTCAATATGAGGAACCATTGGGTATACTCAGTTCGAAGTAAAGCCCCCGCTTCAAGGCATCAGCCTAAGCGGCGGGTGGTTCACGCTGTACGGGGAAACAAAAGGCTATACGTACAGGTCTGTGCAGACATCTCCAATACAAGTACCAGAAACCGGGAAATCAGACCTTATCTGGCCTTGAGGGATGAGATAACAAAATTACTGGTGATCAACAGGCCGGTGAGAGAAACAATTGATGAAAACGGATTCACAATCATTGGCGCTACAGATTTTTTGCTTGGATACATTAAATGAGAAAATAAAGGAGAACGTGATATGAAGATTACAATTCTGATGGCAAGTCCGAACAGGAACGGATCCACAAGTATTCTGAAAGACAATTTCATCAAAGGTGCAGAGGAAGCAGGACATACATGTGAAGTGTTTGATGTATGCCGTATGAACATTCATCCGTGTACAGGCTGTCTTGCCTGCGGGTATGAAGGACCATGCGCGCAGAAAGATGACAATGAGATCATCCGGAACAGTCTTCTGCATACAGACATGGTTGTTTTCGCGACACCTTTGTATTACTACGGCATGTCAGCACAGCTGAAGGCAGTGGTTGACCGCTTCTGTTCCTATAACAGCAGCCTCAGCAGCAGGCATCTGAAATCGGCATTGTTAACGGTTGCCTGGAACGCGGATGACTGGACGTTTGATGCACTGACTGCGCATTATAAGACACTGGTGAGGTTTATTAACTTTGAAGATCAGGGAATGATACTGGGATATGGATGCGGAACTGTCTCCATGACAAAACGAAGCAGATATCCTGAAGATGCTTATGAATTAGGAAGGAGCCTTTGATGAAGAAAAGATTTCTGATCATCAGCGCATTGCTCGCAATAACATGTATTTCCTGTTCAGGAAATACAGCACAGAACGAACCAGAACAGACAAGCACACCGGCACCGGTATCTTCTGAGAAAGCGACGGTGTATTTCACATCTGATATTTCCGCGGAAGGACTGGTGAAGATCTATGAGAAGCTGGAATGGACACCTTCCGGGAAAACAGCTGTGAAGATTTCCACCGGAGAACCTCCGGCATCGAATTATCTGAGACCGGAACTGATCAAAGATCTGGTACAGAAGGTCGATGGAACGATTGTGGAATGCAATACGGCATACGGCGGCTCACGAGCCAGCAGTGCCATGCACAGACAGGTGGCGGAAGACCATGGCTTTACGGCAATTGCGCCGTTTGATCTGCTGGATGAAGAAGGAGAAATTGAATGGCCTGTCACAGGCGGAACACGCCTGGACAAAGCCATTGTCGGATCTCATTCAGAAAACTATACAGACTGGATCATCCTGTCTCATTTCAAGGGACATGCAATGGCAGGATTTGGCGGAGCTATCAAGAATGTCGGTATCGGCATGTCTTCTCCTTCCGGCAAGGTATATGTGCATACTGCCGGTAAGAAGACAAGCGGCAGTATCTTCTACAGTGATCAGGATGTCTGGCTGGAAGCACTGCCGGAGATGGTCAGTGCTGTCAGAGATCATGTAGGAGAGGAACATATCATCTACATCAATGTGATGAACAGACTGTCAGTTGATTGTGACTGTGACGGCAATCCGGCAGAACCGGATATTCATGATATCGGTATCCTGGCATCCTTTGATCCGGTGGCGCTGGATCAGGCATGTGTGGATCTTGTATACAAGGCAGAAGGCAATGAATCACTGGTAAAGAGAATTGAGAACAGGCATGGCATCCATGCTCTGGAACATGCGGAAGCCATCGGTCTTGGAAGCCGTGCATATGATCTGGTAAACATTGATGATTGAAATCATTCAAAGAGAATTCATATATCTCTGGTATTACTTTGAGATTCAGTTCAGACAGATCTTCTGGTACTGGATCCTGGGTATGGCCATTGGCTCATTGATCTCGGTCTTTGCCAAAGACAGAATCCATCAGCTGTTTGCGGATATGAAAGACAGAAAGCTGGGGATCCTGGGAATCATTCCCGCATGTCTGCTCGGCATTGCTTCGCCGTTATGCATGTACGGAACAATTCCCATCGCAGCATCCTTCGCGCGTCAGGGCATGCGGGAAGACTGGCTGGCAGCCTTCATGATGGCTTCCATTCTTCTCAATCCGCAATTGATCATCTACAGTGCTGCCCTTGGCACAGAAGCATTGTTCATACGTATTGCGACCTGTTTCCTGTGCGGATGTGCCGCAGGCATTCTTGTGCATCTGTTTTACCGGAATACATCTTTCTTTGATTTCCAAAGCTTTGAAGAAAAGAAGAGCAGGGATACACATCCGGATCTGATCATCCGTTATCTTTTGAATTTCTGGCGGAATCTGAAAGCAACCGGTCCGTATTTCTTCCTGGGCATTGTCTTATCCGCGCTCTTTCAGCGATACATTCCCCAGGAAATGATGACATCCGTGTTCGGCGGAAATACCGCCTGGGGCGTGCTCATGGCCGCTACCATCGGTGTACCGCTGTACGCATGCGGCGGCGGAACGATTCCGCTTCTGCAGGAATGGCTGCTGAGCGGCATGAGCATGGGCAGCGCAGCTGCTTTCATGATCACCGGTCCTGCTACCAAGATCACCAACCTCGGGGCGTTGAAGATTGCCATGGGCTGGAAGAGATTCGCTCTGTATATCCTGTTTGTGATGCTGTTTTCGTTTGTGAGCGGAATATTGATCAATATCTGTATATGAGACTGTTTATCGCATTTCTGCCGGATGAAGAAACACGGCAGAGGCTGGAAGACATCCAGCGCAGTATGAAAGAGAAAGGCATCCGCGGCAGATACACGGAACCTTTCAACCTGCATATGACATTGTTGTTCATCGGGGAATATGGTGATCCGGATCATGTGATGGACGTTCTGGAAGAGATTCCGTTTGAACCATGTACACTGACTCTTTCACATATCGAAAGAATGCATGATATGTATCTCTGCATTGTAAAGGACAATGATGAAGTCAGCTCATATGTCAGAAGACTGCGCAGAGCATGTGCAGAACAGGAGATTCCCTTTGACAGGAAATCCTTC
>ONSK01000161.1 GCA_900320455.1 uncultured Erysipelotrichaceae bacterium
AAATATCTGATCAGCCATGATCCCGATATCAGAGTGGACGTGGTTGATCTTGATGAGACGGCGGAAGAAACCGCTGAGAAGTATTTCTATCTGGATGAGCTTTACAGAGAATACGGAAAAGACCGTATTCATACATATGTAAAAGAAGGCAGGGAATACATGCGGACGTGTGAGAATACATATGACGTCATCATGTACGATGCCTTCATCGGAGAGCTTCCGGCATTTACGCTTTTTACAAAAGAAGGTCTTGCCTGCGCGAAGTCATGTCTGAAGAAAGACGGATGGATCATTGCCAATCTGCCGGGATTCAAGGAGACGGAAGACTTTCCGCTGACCTATGATTTTGCCCATACCTTCAGCCAGGTATTTGCGTATGTGTCCATTCTGCGTTCCGAGTCCTACTGCAGCGAGGATGAGTGCAATTATATTCTCATCGCTTCCGATTCCCCGGTGGCTTTTGAAAATCAGCTGTATCTGGAAATGCAGTGGGGCAACATCCTGGAAGACAGCGATATTCCGATGCTGCTGAATGAATACGAAGGCTGAACAATTCAGCTTCCGATACTGTCCGCAAATTTCCTCAGGATCGCCAGGAGTTCCTCTTTGGAAAGATTATCAGCGTGCAATACTGCTTTGACGGCTGTATTGCCGCGGCGGAAAACACAGATGATAAAGCCGTTCTCATCTTCTGTGTACAGAAGACCGTCCGCATTGACGACATCTCTGCCAAGCGTGTTTGAAAGCTCACGGCGGATTTCTTCCGCGGCCCATTCCTGTTTCATACCGTAATAGGAAATCATCAGGAAGTAATCCGTTCTCTCTTCACCGTTTCGAAGATATGCGCTTTCACACCAGTCATAATAGTCACAGAAGATCACATCGTCCTTGTGGTAGAAGGTATTGAACTTCGGTTCAATCTCGGCAAGAAGCCAGTCGGAAACATATTCTGCTTCAGGATCAATATCCCGGATGGTCATGAAAGGCACGTCCGGTTTTTCATCTGTAATCGCGGTTCTTCCGGCAGAGGAGTGACCGCCAAGATTCGCCAGCAGTGCCATTGCCAGCAGAACAGGAAGAGCGATATTCACAATGCGCCACAGAAAGATCAGAGACTGTGACTTCCGGTATTCCGCGTGATGAGAGAGGACACCGCCCCGTTTCAGATGAAGATAATCCAAAAAGGTACGGATGAAACTGCAGATCTCAGACAGACCGTAGAGAACGAGGAGAACAGCACAGGGGAAAACGATTGCGGCACCGACCTCTGCCGCGAAGATCAGCCAGCCGTTGTGAAAAAAGAGAATTAAGACCACGGCATTGAGAAGCAGTCTCAGCAGGCTGATCGTCATATAGCGGACATTTCCGCCTTTTACGGCAGCTTCGATTTCCGGAGACGTATGCAGCTCGGCATATCCTTCATGCGTGAATACTTCAAAATTGCGTATCATACCGACAGAATGCCAGCCCATTTCCTCCAGGAAATCTCTTCTGTTTTGTCCGTTTCCGTCAAGGATCGCTTCATCATTGGAGATATATGTTACTGGTTCAAGCCGATATGTCATCTCTTTCGGCTGACCTTCGGTAAAGACAAACAGTGATCCGCCGGCAGAACCTTCCTTTAGGAACCATCCCTTTGCGGCTTCATCATGAAGCCATGTTTCCACAGCTGCAGTTCTATAGTACGGGCACGGCAGCCATTTCTTCTGTTCTCTCACTGCGCTCACTTCCTTCCGCATCAAGAATGCACTGTCTCAATCGTTCAAGCTCACGGGAATACGCTTCTTCTCCCTTGTCCGTAATACGGTATGTGCGCTTTCGTCCTTCAGCCTTTGTTTCTTCAATGAGCTGTTCTTTCAGAAACTTTGCCAGGATGGTATACAGCGTTGCCGGACCGATGACGATCCTTCCATCCGTGATCAGACTGATGTAATCCGTGATTTCCTGTCCGCACATTTTTGTCTTGTGCAGAGCCATCAGGATGTAAAACATGGAATCTGTTAATACAAGCATTGCTTTCTTCGGCATATGATTACCTCTCAATATCATTATACGATATTACAATATCATATAACGATATTGCCGTAAATAAAAAACCTGTCTCTTTTCAGAAACAGGTTAATTGGTATACAGATCAGCCCTGCTTTTTTGCCAGCCACTTTCTGTGGGAAACAGTGCGCATGACACGAATCGCGGTCTGTTCTCCTTCAAAGTGGAACGGATTCATGCCGGTTTCCTTCCAGCCTGCGATTGCGTCTTCAGCGTCTTCAATGAACTCTTCAGCTGCCATCAGACCGTACAGTCTTGTCGGAATGACATAGAAGGGCTTGTTCGGATACTTTGCCGCAAGCTCCTTTGACGCATGTGCAAGATGCGGACACAGCATGACGATATCCACTTCATTGACGAGACCGCCGATGCCGCCGAAGTCATATGGCTTGAATACGAATTCAGCTCTGTCTGTGAGTCCTTTTTCTTTTGTCTCGGCATTGAGATGGTTGACAAGGGCGCTGGAGGAGAAGCCGCCTCCGCAGGTAATCATAATCTTTAACATGGTATTTTCCTCTCTTCGATTGTATTCTAAAGGTGGTTGCAGGAACCAGGTCAACAGGAAATCATCATTTTATTCAAAAAATATTTTCTGAAGACAGAAACGGAAGAAATATGGCTCAATATTCTCAGAAAGACATCTGCAGTCTGCTTGGCATCACAAGGGAAACACTGCGTCATTATGAAAAAGAAGGTCTCATTGTACCGCATGTCAATCCGGCAAATCAGTACAGATATTACGATGACAGACATGTCTATCTGATTGCCGAAACAAAGCGCTATCAGGCCAATGACTTCTCTCTGGAAGAAATCCATGACATGATCTACCGTGATTCGCTGGCGGATTACACTGAGAGAATGGAAGAAAAGCAGAGATTCTTTGAACGGATGGCAGAAGAGTATTACTGGAAACAGGAATACAACAGGGATTACGTCATGAAGCTGAGGATGATTCCCGAACTGCTGAACAATATCTTTGAAGGTGTTCATGAGGAGGTTGTCTTTGTGCCGCTCATAACCGGTGAATCGCTGCATCTTTCAGAAGAGAAAACAGCCGCAAGCCGCTTCATGATGGAACAGCTTCAGTTCACATTCATGATGATGTATTTCCCTGATTATCACAATGACCTGTGTCAGAGGGGATTCGGCTCGCAGAAATGGCTTCTGACACAGTTCGCGGATCTGAATGTCAAAACGGAAATCATCCTCGGATCGAGGGCGGTGATGACTGTCATTGATACCGAAGGAGAAGAACTTACCGGAACACTTGCCAGACCTCTGGAACAGTGGGCAGAAGAACATGCTATGAAACCGAAGGGCACATTCATACTGCGCCAGCTGCTCAGAACAAATGAAGACGGCCTTCAGCATCGCTACTTTGAAGCGATCCTGCCGGTGGAGGACTGAGATGGAATATCAATTCTACGGATGGAAGACAGCTGATGTACATCCATGTGACAGACAGTTTGAAAGAATCAGGGATCCCAGGCATCTCTATGACATTCTTTCGGGGATCTGGTGTGAATACACATGCGCGCCTCGCATGCGGAAAGACTGGTCTTTGAAAAACAGAACACTTGGACAGTGCTCGATCACGTCCTTTCTCGTACAGGATATCTTCGGCGGAAAGGTATACGGCATTCCGCTGAAGGATGGCAGCGTGCACTGTTTCAATGATATTGACGGATGCGTGTTTGATCTGACAAGCGAGCAGTTCAAAGGGGAAGCACTGGATTATGAACATGTCACGGAACAGTTCCGTGAGAATCATTTTCAGAAACAGGAAAAATACGAAAGATATCAGTATCTGAAGAAAGCACTGATGGAATATCTTGAAAAAGGAGAATAGCTATGGCACTGTTACATCTGAATTTCACAAGCAAGTATCTGTTCGGCGCCGCGGATGTCAATATCATCCTGCCGGATCTGCCGTATGGAAAAGAACCGAAAGACTACTACGGATCCGATGAGAAGTTTAAAGTCCTGTGGCTTCTGCATGGCACATATGATGACGGAAGCTGCTGGCTGCGCAAGGCGAATACCGAGCTTTACGCTTCGGAAAAGAGAATCGCCGTTGTCATGTTCTCAGCCGGCAATACCAACTACGCAGACTGGAAGAACTTCGGACTTGGATACAATGTGTTCTCATTCCTGACGGAAGAGCTGATGCCGATGGTATACGGATGGCTGCCTGTCAGTGACAGAAGGGAAGACAACTTCATTGCCGGTCTTTCCATGGGCGGCAGGGGAACCTGTATCTATGCTTTTGCCCATCCGGAGAAATTCGCCGGTGCCTACTGCATGTCCTCAGCACCGAATGTGCTGAAAGAACCGGATCCCGCAAATATGTTCGCCGCAAGAGAATATGCCCTGATCAATAACTTCGGAGGCATGGACGGATACAAGGCTTCACCGCTGAATATCTGGGACAGGGCGGATGAGCTTGTGAAAAACAGCGCAGACCTGCCGAAGATGTATTTTGCCTGCGGTGACAAAGATCCGATCGCCTATGAGAACTTCAAGGCATTCCGTGCCCATGCGAAGGAAATTGGATTCCCGGCAGACTTCTTTGAAATCCCGGGCTACTCCCATGAGTGGAGATTCTGGGATCTCTGCCTGCAGGATGCGCTGGAGCGCTTCTTCCCGGAAACAGGAAAGAAACCGGTATTTGATACAAGAGAAAAGGGATAACAAAAATATCCGGATCATCACGATGATG
>ONSK01000162.1 GCA_900320455.1 uncultured Erysipelotrichaceae bacterium
GCGTCTTTGAAGCGGGTACTGCCGCATAATGTAATCACTTTGTATTTTCCTATCATATCGATTTCATTATACAGAAAAGAACTCATTAAGAGTCCTTTCAGTTGAATCAGTAAAAGTATTTTCTCAGGAAATACGCCGGCGTGCAGCTCCATGCATGGCAGAAGCTGTGGATGACAATACCGCCATATGGTGATTCATCCGGGTTTTGGAGATTATATAATTCCCAGAATGTATCGGTTCCGCGGTTCACCATGCCGCCCCAGTACTCATGCATTTCCCTGTATGCTCTGTCCTTCAGGCCAAGATCGATCAGTGCCTGGATGCGGTGGTGGTACATGTATGGGGAACTCATTCCCTCTGCATCCGGGCAGTGATCCAGTGTCTCAATGATATTGATACCTGTTTCTCTGTCTGTCACGCCTGCCAGGATCATCCAGATCTGTGAAGCACAGGAGATCTGCTTTTCAGGTCCGCTGATGAAGAGACCTTTTTCCTTGTCAAACAGACGCAAGGCAGCTTCTGTCTTCTCTCTGATTTCTTCTTCCAGAGATTTGAAATCCACCAGCCTTCCTGTCACGGAGGTCGCCTATCAGGTCGGCTATGAGAATGCCGAGAATTTCATCCGCACATTCCGGAAGAAAAATAATAAAACACCGACCAGATACCGCAAGGATCTGATCAGTGAATATGTTCTCTGATTCAGTTTTCTGTCCAGGCACTGCTTTTCAGTAAAGATTCCAGGGATTCCTTCGCCTTTTCCATGGCAGCTTTCTGTTCCTGCAGTTTCTGTTTCTTTTCAGCCATCGCTTCTTCCGCCAGTCTTCTGGCGTTTTCTTTAGTCTCTTCATCATCCCGGATGACTTTCTTTTTTGTCACGGCAATCAGGCGGATCATCAAAAGCAGAAAGACAGCTTCTGCGGCAGTGATGATCCATTTGTTTACCGGAGCCAGCTCCTCAAGCAATGCGAGAAGCCCTGAGGGAAGTACCCATACCAGCTGGTAAACAACATTGATGAACCAGCTGATTACCAGAACAACTGTGATCAGAATCAGATTCCCCTGGTAAAGCGTGTACTTTTCTTCCAGTGCCTTGATACCGGCTTCCGTCATCGCCAGCACGTCAATATTTGTCAGGTTTTTCAGCATATGCAGAAGAACAGAGGAGAACAGAATCAGCACGACGATGACAGCCGGCCAGGAAATCTTCCAGACGGTTTTTGAAGGAGTGAATTCCCGCACCTTCTCATGGTATTCTCTGTTGTATTCAGCAGTCATTTCTTTGTATCTGGCTTCTTCCCTGTCCAGGACTGCTTTCCTTCTGGCAGCGATATCGCGCAGATTCATTGATGCATTATCCGGCATTCTGTTTCCTTCTTTCTATGACCTTGTTTCTGGAACTGCGGGCACCTCTCGCTTGCATCTCGTATAATTGAGCAGCTGTGATACTGACACCGCCCGGGGCTGTGCCGCTGCGGTACATTTCCGCAAGCATCTCCGCCGCTTTGATTGTGCTTTCATTCAGCGGTTCACCTTTGCTGAGCCGTTTAAAAATACTGAAAGCCCGCGCGTAATCGCCGTTTTTGTAAAGCTGTTCAGCTGTTTTATAATCATCTGATGCCTGTATGCGCGCCTTTTCCTTAGCCACAGTATCTTCGAGGTGTTTCTTCGACCAGTATTCTGTATTGCGGCGTGTTTTTTCCGTGGCAACACCTTTGTCAATCATGGCAAGTATCATTTCTTCCGCTTTGATGTCACCCATTTCCGCTGCCTGAATTGCCCAGTATTCTGCCTTTCCATATTGATGCGCTTTGTACAGCGCATTTGCGGCTGCCATGATTGTATTGTCATCCGCAGTACCGTAAATCAGATCTGTTTTTGAAATCCACCACGGCAGGTTCACTGAAGAAAGACTCAGATCTTCCATCTTTCTGCTTTCATATGCCGTCATCAGTGATTCCGCAGCCGGCTGACTCACCAGCTTACCGTAAGCGAGTTCATTCTTTTCATTCTTATAATTTCTGTATTCATCCTTCAGCTTTTCTTCTGCGCCGGATGCGATGTAATACAGCACCAGCAGGACAGTTCCGAAAGAGTTCCCTTTCTGTTTCAGATCTTCAGCGTAATCCAGCGCTTTATCAATTTCCTTTTGATATGCATGATCCGGATACGCAAGAGACCATTCACTGATCAGATCTTCTGTTCCGGCAGAGCGTCCTGTCTTCTTTTCAAACTCTTTGCGGGCTCTCAGAATTGCGAAGACTTCTTCCGGATCATCTGTATTCTGTTCTGCGGCTTCATACAGGAATGAAAGAATTCTATCCTGCATTGTCTGACTCAGCCATTCCGTACTTCCCTGATCGAGACAATCAAGAACTTTCCCGGTATCCGCAGGAATGCCTTCAATTCCGGTATATGCATATGCCAGCCATCCCTGTGTCTTCTTCGTTCCTGCTTTCAGGGCGTATTCCGCAGCCTTCGGATAATCCGTCATGCCATATTGTTCAAGGGCATACAGTCCGGCAAGCTGTTCCAGTGCTTTCGTGTTTCCGGTATCCGCCAGAACTGTATAGTGCTTCACAGCTTCCGGATAATTGCCGGCATCCATCGCCTCTGCGGCAAGACGCTGTTCTTCTTCGAGTTTTCTGAGGAAACGTTCTTCTTCATTCTCTGCAGTCTGTTCTGAGGCAATAGTTTTAATGCGGTTCTCTTTTTCCTCTCTCTGCCGTTTCTGTTCAGCTGCCTGTTTCTTTTCTCTTTGTGCAGCCAGCTTTTTTCTGTCCTGGCTTTCCTGAAGTCTGCCGGATATGAGAAGCAGCGCAATGCCAAGAGCGCTGATCACTGAAGCCGGGAGGTATCTCATCAGTTCGCTCCAGGAGTGCCCGGTTGTAACGAGAATCATGAAAGCATCATACAGCACCATCAGGACATTGAGTGCCAGAATGATGAAGCATGCGCTGGATCCGATAAATGCCAGAGTATTTCCAATCCCTGAAGTTCCTTTTGATTTGCGCAGTATCATTCCAATGAATTCAAATATGACTGCGGCAATGGCAATTTTCATCAGCATTGTCCCTTCCTCCCTCTTTTTAAAATCATTATAAACTTCATCGATCTGTTATTCACGGAAGAACAGACTTTTTGAAATATGACTGACCACCTGACACACTGTACACCACAGTGTACAGTACAGAGGCTGTAGTTGATCTATGATTGCATTGCCGAAAGAGA
>ONSK01000164.1 GCA_900320455.1 uncultured Erysipelotrichaceae bacterium
AATAAGAAATAAAGACCGCTATCCAGGAAATCCCTGAAAGGGTATTAGACCTTGAGTATAGCTTCAAAGTGATTATGGTTCAAGCCGTAAAAAAGCAAAATCATAGCTACAACCACTTAAAAAAGCAGAATCGTAGCCGAAACCCTCATCATTGACATGTTCTGCTATAAGGAGAAAAGGAGTTCCCGTTTCCCTGGGCAGCACGTACCCGGGTAACGGGAATCCTTTGATTTCAAGGCATTTTCAGCTTGTTTTCTCAATTATGTGTTAGCAAAACTACGGTCTCGACGTGTTTTGTAAACGGAAAATTATCCACAGGAATAATTCTGCTGATATAATAGCCTCTTTTCAGAAGATATGCTGCATCTCTTGCCTGTGTTTCTGGATTGCATGAAACATAAACCATCCGGGAAGGTTTCATTCTGCATGCAGTGTCCAGGAATTCCTCACTCATGCCTGAACGCGGCGGGTCCATGATGATCACGTCCGGCTTTTCTTTCATTGACGTGATAAAATGACCGGCATCATCCGCTTTAAAGTATACGTTTCTGATGTTATTCTGCTTCGCGTTTTCAATCGCGTCGCGGATTGCCTGGGGATTGATTTCAACTCCATAAGCATATTTGCACTGCTTCGCCGCAAGCAGCGTGATAGTGCCTATTCCGCAGCATGCGTCCAGAACGGTGTCTGATTCTTTCAGATCTGCAAGTTCGAGAGCTTTCGCGTAGAGCACTTCTGTCTGCAGCGGATTGACCTGATAGAAAGAACGCGATGAAATGCGGAAATCAATACCGCCGATGGAATCGGTGATATAGCCCTTTCCGTACAGAATATCTTCTTTTCTTCCCAGAACCATTGACGTGCGATCATGGTTGTAATTGAGCACAACGGATCTGATCTTGGGGAATTTTTCAGTCAGCGCCTTGACGAAGCTGCGTGAAGACGGCAATGATTTTCCTCCAATGACAATGACAAGAAGGATGTTTCCGGTTGCTTCTGATACACGGATATAGGCATGTCTCAGAACGCCTGTTCCTCTGTCTTCATCATAGACAGGAATCTTCATTGCTTCTGCCAGTACGCACATCTCATGCAGGATGTCATTGGCTGTCTTATTCTGAATCAGACACATTACGGAATCAATTCTCTTATGTGAATGTTCCTGGTACAGGCCGGCATGCATCTTGCCCTTTCTGTCGAGATAGAAGGAAGCGTAGACCTTGTGTCTGTAATGATACGGATCTTTCATGCCGATCACATCTTCGACGGTATGATCAGGGAAAAGATCCTGGACATATTTCTTTTTGGCGGCAAGCTGTTCTTCATAGGGAACATGGATGTATTCACATCCGCCGCATTTTTTATCAAATACGCAGTGCTTCAAAGTACGACCTCCGAAAGTGTGTGCACGACTTTGTCTGTTTCTGCTCTGAGAACTTCATATGACTGATGACCTGTCGCGATCAGCGTGTAATTCGTAACGCCAAGGGCTCTCGCGGTTTCCAGATCATGCGTGGTATCTCCGATATAGGTGCAGTCATCCGGCGAAACACCGGAGCGGATCATCCAGTGCTTTGCCATCTCAATCTTGGAATGGGCAAGATTGTTGTCCATACCGAGGATTTCCAGAAAATCATCCGCAATGCCGAGAATCGCGCACTGCTTTCTCAGATCATCCTGCTTCGAAGCAGAAAGAATCACGTTCTGATATCCCTTCTGCTTCGCCTCATGGATTTTTTCATGATATCCATCCATCAGACGGCATTGATCGAATCCTTCTTCATACATCTGATTGAACTGGATCGATACCTGTTCGTATGTTTCATTCTCGAAGGTATAGCCGAGCCAGTAGTAATAATCAACGACAGGAAAATGAAAATGATCCATGTATTCCTGTCTGGTAATTTCTTCTCTGATGCCTCTTTCCCTGAGCATGATGTTTTCAATTTCCACGCAGAGATCCAGATCATCGACGATTGTTCCGTTAAAGTCCCATATCAGTATTTTCATAGCAGGAATTATAGCATTGATTTGACGTTTGCAGAAGAAAATCAGGACCTTCCGGTCCTGATCGTATTATGCATTCTCCAGATCTTTGAGCCAGAGCGCGGATGAAGCATCGCTCGGCATTCTCCAGTCGCCTCTCGGTGAGAGCGTTACGGAACCGACCTTCGGTCCGTCCGGCAGGCAGCTTCTCTTGAACTGCTGTGTAAAGAAGCGGCGGAAGAAGCGTTTCTCTGCTTCCCGGATCGTTTCAATATCCAGTTCATCATATGCGCACATCGCATGGGCAAGGATCTTTGCCGGCGAGAATCCCCAGCGCAGATGATAGTACAGGAAGAAATCATTCAGATCGTACTTGCCGATCTTTTCTTCTGTCTTCTGGGCAATCTGTCCGTTGATGGCCGGAGTGAGCTCCGGTGTGATCGGTGTTTCGGCGATGCTGTAGAGCACTTCCTTCAGCTTTTCATCGCCGCAGGTATCCGCGTAGCTTGTGCAGATGTATTTCACAAGCGTTTTCGGAACAGATGCGTTGACGGCATACATGGACATGTGATCGCCGTTGTATGTGCACCAGCCAAGCGCCAGTTCAGACAGATCTCCTGTTCCGACGACGAGACCGTTTTCCATGTTCGCCGCATCCATCAGGATGTATGTGCGCATTCTTGCCTGGGCATTCTCATACGTCACATCGCCTTCCCCCTGATATTCAATGCTTCTGCCAAGATCCTGCAGATGGCTTTCAACGCCCTTGCGGATCGGCACTTCACGGACCTCTGCCTGCAGGCATTCCATCAGGGAAATCGCGTTGGAATATGTCCTGGAGGATGTATTGCCTTCGCTTGGCATCGTATAGGCAATGATACGGATATCTTTCACGATCTTTCTTGCCTCGCTGCAGACAAGCAGTGCCAGCGTGCTGTCAAGGCCGCCGGAGATTCCGATCACAAGATTGCGGATGCCGGTTGCGCGCACGCGCTGAGCCAGACCATGCGCCTGAATCTGCAGAATCGTACGGCATCTTCTGCCGCGCTCTTCCATGTCGGAAGGAACGAACGGATTTCTGACGATCCGTCTTTCATATTTCTTCATCAGCGCGGAAGCTTCTGATGCGGTTACTTCTGTTTTGCATCCGGCAGGTGAAATCTCTGTTTCAATGAAGCGGTACAGGCTTTCTCCTTCTGTTTCAAAGGTATTCTGATGCATGCGGTTGTAGCGGATCGTTTCAAGATCGATCAGCGCTTTTTCGCAGCTGTTATCGACTGTATAGATGGAATCTTTCAGCAGTCTGCCGTTTTCCGCGATCATCGCGTGTCCCGAGAAGACAAGATCCGTTGAAGATTCATGTACTCCAGAGGAAGCATACAGATACGCGCAGTAACAGGATGCGGATTTCTGCGTGATCATCGTCCTTCTGTATTCCTGCTTGCCGATCAGCTCATCGCTGGCGGAAAGATTGCAGATGATTTCCGCGCCGGCAAGAGATGCATGGGCTGAGGGCGTATCGGCTGTCCAGACATCCTCGCAGATCTCACAGGCAGCCTTTGCGCCGCTGTTTCTGTCTTCCAGGATGATATCCGTGCCAAACGGAACATCTTTTCCGCCATAAGTGACAGAAGCACCGTAGATATTTCTGCCGGATGTGAACCATCTTCCTTCATAGAATTCGCTGTATACGGGAATATAGCTTTTGGGAATCAGCGCTTTGATTTCCTTTGCGGAAAGAACAGCTGCGCAGTTGTACAGACTGTTATGGTATAAGACAGGAACACCGACCACTGCAGTCATTCCGGAAGGAACGGCCTGCGCAATGCGCACTGTTTCCTTCTCCGCTTCTTTGATCAGGACATTGCTGTTGAACAGATCAGCGCATGTATATCCTGTGACGCACAGCTCCGGGAAAACCATCAGTCCGCATTCAGCGTTTTCCTGAATCATACGAATGATCTGCTCTGTGTTGAAGCCGGTATCGGCAGGCTTCATTTCCGGTACGCATACGGCTGTCAGAATCTGTGTATTTTTCATATGTCCTCCATTGGCTGTATGTAGTCTTTCAGTCCTTCGAGTTCCTCAGGAACCATTTTCTGCAGTTTCGCAAAGCTTCTGCACATCCGCATATATTCCCGGCGGACCTCCGTAGAGGAAACACCATGGTATTCTTCCGGTGTTTCGATGACGGCAATGTGTTCGCTCAGTGAGTTCAGATACGGATCTTCCGCGATGATCCTGCGGCAGTCATCACCGTATCTCTCCATGCACACGATGCCGAACTCAGAAGCGATTTCTTCCACATGTCTCCAGCCTGTCTGCAGTTCAACCAGCTTGTCGCTGCCGAACAGCAGTCTGCATTCATAGCCTTCCTCACGCAGATGACAGAGTGTTCTGTATGTGCGCGGCTGTTCAGCGCACTGCAGTTCGTAATCTGACACTTCCATCCACGCTTTTCCTTCAGCGATTCTTCTGAGCATGGCAAGTCTTGCATGATCATCAAAGGCATAGTCTTTCTGCTGGTCTTCCGTGATGTATCTCATCTTGGAAGGAACGAAGATCACCTTTTCAAAGCCGGTCTGTTCCACGGCTGAACGGGCAAGATCGATATGTGCTTTTGTCGGCGGATTGAAAGCACCGCCGAACACCAGGGCTTTCAAATTCTGCCTCCGTGCAGCTTTCTGTACATTTCATCACGCAGTTCCGCGACAGCGACTGTCAGGTCGACGTAGTGCTTGTGCGGGAATTCCGGACGGAGCTCACTTTCCCATACCTTGTTTTCCAGCTGATCGCGGATGTAATCCTTCTTTTCCGTGATCGTAGGAAGATCCATGACCAGTTCACCATTCAGGATATGCGGAACAAGCAGCTTCTCGCACTTGTTGATCTGGATCTTTCTTCTCTGCGGATAGGCATCCGGATCAAGATTGACGATTTCAATCTCTGTGCCTTCTTCAATCACTTCACTGTCGAGAGAAATGATATCGCACTGGCCTTTGCCGTCAGCGTCAAACACACGCCATGCCATCAGCTTGCCGGGAATGATTGCTTTGGATACGCTGTCGGAGCATTTCATCTTCGGTGTGTAGGATCCGTCTTCTTCTTTAACTGCGACAAGCTTGTATACACCGCCGAATACCGGGTCGGTAGCGGATGTGATCAGCTTTTCACCGACGCCGTAGGAATCGAAATGAGCGTCTTCATAGTATTCCATGTTGGCCATCTTCTTCTCATCGAGAGAATTTGAGGCAACCAGCTTGATATAGCTCTTGCCTGCCGCATCCAGCGCTTTTCTGAGTCTCTTGTATCCGCGCGCCAGGTCACCGCTGTCGATTCTTGCGCTCTTGACACGGCGGTTGGGATCATCAGGATACTTTTCAATCAGATAATCATCGATCTTGATCAGGTTCGGAAGACCGGACTCAAAGATGCTGTAGGTATCCAGCAGAAGCGCGACATTGTCCGGATAGATATCCGCATATGCCTTGAACGCTTCATATTCTGACGGGAAGAATTCGATAAAGCTGTGGGCAATCGTTCCGACTGCTTTGACTTCCGGTCCGAAGCGCATTTCCGCAAGGCAGTTTGCCGTGCCGATGCAGCCGCCGAGAATCGCCGCATACGCGCCGTCATTGCCGGCGGATTCACCCTGCGCTCTTCTGGTGCCGAATTCCATGACACTGCGCGGGCTGTGGGTATTGAGACCGGTGATTCTTGTCGCCTTGGTAGCAATCAGGGAATGGAAGTTCATTGTCTGCAGAAGATATGTTTCAATCAGCAGCGCGCCTGCCATATCGCATTCAATGCGCACCATGGGAACCTGCGGATAAACGACTGTGCCTTCTTTCATCATGTACACGTCACCCTTCCAGCGGTATGTGCGCAGATACTCGCAGAATCCTTCGCTCATGCCTTTGTATCTGAGCCAGGTGATATCACGGTCAGTGAAGTGATAATTCTGCAGGAAACGCACCAGTTTGCGCTGTCCGCAGCTGATGGAATATCCCATGTCATCCGGGTTCTTGCGGAAGAACATATCGAATACCATGACGGTATCCTTGTATCCGAGTTCGAACATCGCGTTTGCCATGGTGAATTCATAGAAGTCTGTTACCATTGCCGGATTGTCATAATCTTCATCCGGTACGTAGGGTTCCACTTTAATCAGTGCCATAATTATTTCCTCCTCAGATCACTTCGATCTGGCATGATTTCATAACTGTCAGTGCTGCTTCATGCGCCTCAGCAGCTGTTCCTGCGCATGCATTCGCATCCGCTTTGATGACTGTATCCGGAAGCGCTGCTCTCAGCATCAGCGCGTTGGATATCACGCAGATATCCGTGCAGAGTCCGCAGATCGTGATTTCATCCGGTTCTTCAGCTTTGATCAGATCCGGCAGACGCAGCGATCCGAATGTCGGCTTCTCAACGATGACGGCATCTTTTTCCTTCAGTGCCTTCATGACTTCTTCATTGATCTTCCATCCTTCTGTATCTTTAATGCAGTGAGATACGGGAAGATGCTTTCCTTCAAATGATTCCAGATAGTCGGTGCCGTGTGTATCCATGGTGGCGAATACCCTGTCCCATGATTCACTTCTGATCAGATCACATACGTTCTGTACGATCTGTTCCGCTTCCTTTGTGCCAAGGGAGCCGTCGATGAAGTCATTCTGCATGTCAATGACTGCCAGTACTCTTTTCATAAGTTTTCCTCCAGATAGGTAAACATCGGATTGAATCTGTAGAGTCTTGCGTTCTTGCCGGAAACCTTCTTTGTATGCCCTGTCTCCGTCAGCATCTTCCGGATATCGCGCCGGAAGTTTCCGGTATCGGTCTTTCTGCCGATCACTGCTTCATATGCGTTCTGTATCTCACGCAGCGTGCATTCTTCCGGCAACAAATTGAACAGGATGCCGGTGGATGCGGCGCGGTTCTGAACCTGGTCCATTGCCATATTGATCGCTTTGACGTGATCTGCCGCAAGCTGGGCGTTTGATGAAGGATTCAGCTCGGATCTTGTTTCGATGTAGTTGTAGCGTGCTGTATCCGTCACATCATAGACCATCTTCACGCCGAGGTTCTCTTCCTCCAGTGTAAGCAGGCATCTGCGGCATGTATCATCAGAAGAAACGATTGTCTTGGAGATCGTAAACCAGGCTGTCTCTTCCGCGTCATCGCCTGCTTTTGTACGTCTGATCGCGGATTCAGGCGTCATCGAGAGATACACCGTGGTAATGATTCTTGTCCGCGGGTCTCTGTCCGCGTTTCCGAATGTATACAGCTGCCGGAAATACGTATTCTTTGTGATGCTTGTTTCTTCAGCGAGCTCACGCTGCACTGCCGTCTCCATGTCCTCATCAAAGTTAATGAACCCGCCGGGCATTGCCCAGTCATGGATGAACGGATGATCCTTCCGCTTTACAAGAAGAATCTTCAGTCTGGCATCTGATACCGTCATCAGAATCATATCGACTGTATTGCTTGGTCTTCTGTAGCGGTTTTCATCATAGTCAGCCAGAAATTCTTCAAGTGTCTGTCCTTTTTCATTTCTTAATGACATGTTCATCTCCGTATAGTCATTTTGACTATATAAATCATAAGCAATGCAATAAAGTATGTCAAACAGAAAAAAAAGAGAAATTATTTCTTTCTCTTCATTCTTGTATATTTTCTGCCGAGATTGATCTGCAGGAATTTCATCAGGTGATCCTTGTTTTCATTGGCGAATTCAAGAACCTTTGTCGTATACTCATCCGGCTTGTCCTTCTTCTGGGATTTGACCATGAAATATACTTCAACGGTATTCTTCTTGTAGGAGTAGTCATAGGCAGTCACTTCGTTCCAGGGATAGAACTTGCCGACAGAGACCATTCCCTCTTCACCGACACCGTCACGCAGCGCCATGAATGCTGTAACGCCAAGGAATGTGAAGGCGATTCTCGCATAGTCATACATCGTATTCTGGGAAGCGTTCAGCACCAGGGATACGGCTGTGAGAACACCAAGCACAAGAACCATGATACGCAGATAGCTCCACTGCTGGTCATGGATCATGATCTTTCTGTGGACTTTTGACCACCTGTAGAACATGACGACGGATGCGACTCCGAAAATCACGGAAATGATGATATTCATCGTATTGCTCATATATACGTTACCTCTCAATCGCAGATTGCAGATACCATTATACCTTGTTTTCATGATGTTATCATCTTAAAATTTTGATGATGAAATACACCGGAACAAGACTGATCGCATGCGATCTCGATCACACACTTCTCAATGAATCAAGCCTGCTTGACAGGAAACAGGAAGATACCCTGCGCATGCTCAGAAACCAGGGAATTCTGATTGTCATTGCCTCGGGAAGACCGCTCTACAGCATTCAGAGAATCATACCGGATGGCCTGTATGATTATGCCGTATGTGAAAACGGAGCGCATGTTTACGATGCAGGCAATAATACTGATCTTTACAGAACCCTTCTTTCAAATGAAGACAAACAGATTCTTCTTGATCAGATGAAACGCAGACATGTTCTGCTTGCCGCAAGCAATAAATCAAAGTTCCTTTACTATTGCCGTAAAGAAGACAAACGGTTGTTTGATCTCTATCAGAATACCCGCAGGCTTGCCGGACGGCTGATCGGCCGCGATCCGTATCTTTATGACATCATTCCTCAGCCGGAAGAAACACTGAGCTACCCCTGCGCCAAG
>ONSK01000165.1 GCA_900320455.1 uncultured Erysipelotrichaceae bacterium
GCAGAAGAGAATATGAAACTGATTCTTGTAAACCAGTCCTTTTTTATGCGTATAGGAATCATTCATATCGTGTATTTTTATACCAAAATTATACCATATCAGCATTATATATATACTATTTGTCTAATTATAATTAGCACTTATTTATAAAAAAAGGCTATTCCTCCCGATCACTGAAGTGACGGGCTTCCTCGCCTGATTGTTGTGAATACATACGCGTACAGCAGCACCTGTCCTGGGCAGAAGATGCCTTTCAGCAGTCTGCGGTGGGAAATGTCTGAAGGCAAACATCAGCGATCCGACACCATCCAGCGTCAGCACAAACATCACCGGCAGAAGAATCAGCACACTGAGCCAGTTCTTCTTTCTGATATACCAGCCGACATATGCCATCGGCAGTGTCACAATTGTCCACAGCACCCAGAATCTGTAATACCCAAACAGATTCCACCCCATAGAACTGAACGGCACCTGAAACAGATAGATCAGCGGCTGGCTGATCAGAAAGAATACAAATGTCTTGAGCGCGGAATCAAGCGGTGTCCTGCAGTTGGCCATAATGATGACCGCAAAGAAGATCCATGCCTCAAATGTGACTCCCATGTAATAGAAAGAAGTCTCTTTAAAAGCAGGAATGATCAGAAACACAGCGTTCACAACCGCTGTCAGCACTGCATATATGATAACTACCGGCCAGCTCATATTCAGCCCGCCATAGACTGTGTCAGTCAAACGTTTCAGAATGGTGTCCTGTTTCATCCTGATACCTCCATTCGTGAATGAACACATTTTAACGCATACAATTACTGTGCTTTATGTTTATAATAGTTCATTATTGATGATGTCCTATGGAATAATGTGTATATTACATTTTTTCATATGATAATATGTGTTTGCGTTGTATTTTTCATATGAATAAATGTATTATTAGCGTGGAGAATGGCAGATGAAAAGAATGATTACTGAAAAACTGAATGAATGGAAATACAAAGAAGATCGAAAACCTCTGATTCTGACCGGTGTCAGACAATGCGGAAAAACATTTATTTTGAAAGAATTTGGATCAGAAGCATTTCAATATACTGCCTATTTTAATTTTGAAGAAATGTCCGAGCTGGCAGGTGTTTTTGAATATAATCTGGACACAGACAGGATTCTTGACGAACTGCGGATTTTCCAGCCGCAGATTCCAATTGTTCCGGGCAGCACACTTGTGATATTTGATGAAATACAGGCTTGTCCGAAGGCCATTACGTCACTTAAATATTTTGCTGAAAATATGCCTGAGCTTCATGTCATCGCTGCCGGTTCTCTTCTTGGTGTTGCTCTGAAGAAGCAGGAAGTTTCCTTCCCTGTCGGAAAAGTCGATCAGCTTGTTATGTACCCGATGAATTTCAGTGAATTTGCATACGCATGCGGTGCAGAAAGATATTTTAAAGGTATCAGAAACAGGCAGATGGAAGATGCCTTGCCGGATCTTTATACTGTACCTCTTGAAAAACTGCTGAAACAGTATTTTGTGATTGGGGGAATGCCGGAAGCCGTACAGAACTGGATCAATCATCATAATTATGAACTGATCGATGATATTCAAAAGAACATTCTCGCCGGCTATCGGAATGATTTTGCCAAACACGCACCTGCTGATATCATTCCAAGACTGACCGCCGTATGGGATGCAATTCCCGGACAGCTTGCCAGAGAGAATAACAAGTTCATTTTTTCAAGAGTCAGAAACGGACTCAGAGCAAAAGACCTGGAAGATGCTCTGCAATGGCTGACGGATGCAGGTCTGATCATCAAGCCGGAACTTGTGGAAACACCGTATTCTCCTGTTTCCGCAATGGCAGATGCTGTTTATTTCAAAGTCTATCTATGCGATGTCGGCCTGATGCGGCAGATGGCCGGTCTATACTATAAAACCCTGACGGACGGGTTCGATAGCTATATACCGTTCAAAGGATCTCTGACGGAAAACTATATTTTTACAGAGCTTGTCAGCAGCGGCTTTCCCGTCTGGTTCTGGCGCTCCGGGAACACTGCTGAAATAGATGCACTGACTGAATTTCATGGAAAAGTGATTCCCTTTGAAGTAAAAAGTGCCGAAAACACGCATGCGAAAAGCTACAAAGTATATTGTGAGAAATATCATCCTGAAATCGGATTTAAAATATCCCTGAAAAACATTGGCGTCAATATGATCTGCAGTACAAAAACAATCTCCCTGCCGTTATATCTGACAGGGAGACTCAAAGAGTATATTGATGCTTTCACAGAATGATTATTCTGCTGTTTTCTTCATCAGGTAAGCACCGGCATTCCATGCCTGTCCGACTTTCTTTCCGGTGGAATAGTAACCGTTTCTGAACTGGTCGAACATCAGTGCATGCAGTTTTTCCGGATCGACCTTTCCCTTTTCATCGAGAACTTCCTCATTCGCTTTGACATTGACAATCTTTCCGACGATTGCGGATACATACTCATCCTTCAGATGTTCCAGCAGCTCGCATTCCATGACAACAGGGAATTCCTCAATGATGGGGGCATTGACCTTATCACTCTTTACCGCGTGATATCCTGTTCTTTCAAACTTGTCATTGATTCTGTTTCCGGAAGCGATGCCGAAGAAGTCCGCAGCGTCCATATGCGCTTCATCTGCGATGGAAACCGTGAATGCTTTGGAAGCCAGGATATTCAGCCATGTCTTCTTGCCTTCACCGATAAAGAGGATGATCTTGTCATCATCCGCGATCTGTCCCCATGCCACATTCATGACATTTACTTTTTCATTCTCATCATATGCCGCAACCATCAGCACCGGCATCGGATATACTGCCGCAACTACACCAAGATCTTTTTTCATTTGTTTTACCGTCCTTTTCTGATATCATCTTATTAGAACAGGAAAGAATAACAAGTACCATCTTTCAAGACAGGTACTTTACTTTAGGTAAGTGTATGAGCAGAATTGAGAACGCAGACTTTGAAACAACAGGATACAGCTATACACTGTCTCTGATCAGCGGAAAATACAAACCGGTGATCCTGTACTGCCTGATGGAATATGAACCGGTGCGTTTCAACCAGATGCAGAGATATCTGAAGAAGGTATCCGACAAGACACTGAGCCAGAATCTGAAAGAGCTGGAACAGGACGGTCTGATTCACCGTCATATGTATGCCGAGATTCCTCCGAAGGTGGAATACACACTGACAGAAAGAGGACATTCCCTGGTAAAGGTGCTGGATCAGCTGTGTGACTGGGGAAATGAAAACAGGAGATGATCATTCTCCTGTCAGCTTCACATATACCGGTGTGATATTCATTGCCGGAAGTATCACATTGATCAGATCAGATGTACGAAATCTGAGTGAGCTTGTATTGACGCAAGGATGACATCCGAACATCTCTTCTTTCAGAACATCTTCATCGATCACCGCTTTCACGCGGTGATTTTTGTCATTCATCAAAGCTAATACAGAGACACTTCCCGGATGCACGTCCAGGAACTGTTCCATGTATTCCTCTTTCGCGAAGGACAGACGGCTTGTGTTCAATTGCTTTGAGAGTTCCTTTGTCCGGAAGGGCTTGTCTCCCGGCATGATCAGAAGATAGAAGTCTGTCTCCTGTCTGTTGCACAGAAAGAGATTCTTGCAGATACGGACATTGAGAATCTGATCCACGACAGCGCATACTTCCATGCTTGTCGCAGGCATGTCAGGATGATCCGTCCTTTCATATGCAATATGAAGACTGTCCAGGAATGCGTATGTACGCACTTCCCGCTCTTCTCTTCCTTCCGTGTTTTCCGGTGCGCCTTTCAGTAATTTCATACACAGGATTATAACAGAAATGTGTGATCCATTGAAAAAGAGAACTCTTCAGTTCTCTCCCTCATTCTGTGTTTCCGGTTCTTCTGTTTTCTGTGATACGGCATACCAGCCGATGCCTTCATCAAGCCACCCGAGTTCCAGCAGTGCTTCATGTTCCTTCACATTGGCAGTGTAATTGTGATTGTTGGCTCTTGCATGGGGATTGTATTCACGGAACAGAGGAACCGTCAGCTCGTCATCGCTGTACCAGCCGATGCCTTCGTAATTCCAGTGTGCCGCAATCAATGCGTCACGCTCTTTCGCGTTCATCGTGTAGTGATGCTCACCGCCGTTTTTGTTGTACAGGCGGTAGACAGGCGATGTGGAGAAGGACGGAGCGATCCATCCGATTCCTTCATACTGCCATCCCAGTTTCACCAGTGCATCTTTCTCTCCGGCATTGGCGGTATAGAAGTGCTCTCCTGTTCTTTTGTTGTACAGACGGTGCATTTCAACATCCGTGATGTTTGCCGGTGTTCCGCTGACGGTTACCGTCACGGATGCTTTGATGGATGTTCCTTCGATCTGCGCTGTGATCACTGCTCCGCCGCCGGCATTTGCGGTAATGACACCGGTTGTTTTATCCACGAATACAACAGAGGGATTGGAGGATGTCCAGATGATCCTTCCTTCTGTCGATTCCACCGGCAGGATGGAAGCTCTCAATACATGTGTTTCCCCTTCCATCATATCGATCGGCGTATCGTCCATCTGAATGACTGTCGGCGCCGGTCCGGGAAGCCAGCCGTACCGGTCTGCGATATACGCAGTCTTCGGCTGCCAGATCTGTTCAATATCACGCTTTCCGTTTTTCAGAAGTGAATAGGAGAATGCCTCCCAGGTATAGTACGTCAATGCGATCAGACCACTGGATGTCTTGTAGTTTCCCTGCAGGATCCAGGCTCCTTTTTCATCATACGTCAGGATGATGACGGAATGCCCGGTGACACGCATATAGACAGGGCACTGCTTTCTGACGCCGAGCGCGCGCAGTGTGTCATATCCCCGGAAGTATTCATAGCGGATCGTTCCCGCCACTTTATCTGAATGCGATGTGTTTCCCGGATGATCCCCGTACAGCGTGTAATACACACCCCAGGCATAGATAAAGCATGACTGTCCGCTCCAGGCGCGGGGATTACCCACATTGTAGGTAAAGCCCGGCTGCACGCCGTTTTCACCGAGTCTGGCAATATGTTCCTCTTTGGTGGAAGGCTCATACAGAGACACATGGCCTTCTTTCATCATGATATCAACTGCCTCGGCAAGCTTCTTATTCTGCAGGATCTTCGCGGCGCTCACCGCTCCAGGAACAAGATATTCATCCGGATAGATGCCCTGGGCATCTGCCGTACGGATTGTACATGTCAGAAAAGATATGCTGATCAGCAGCAGTAACAGTGTTCTGATTTTTTTCATTGGATTCTCTCTTCCTGTTCAGAATACCACAGGAAGAGCCTATCCGTGCACTGCATCTGTCAATTTTCTGCGGATTCTCGCAGTCCGGTTATAATACCTTCTCAGCGGCATGTTCAACTTCTTCGCGGCATCCTTGACGGAGTCGCACACCTGGTATGCATGAATGAGTTTCCTGTCCTCTTCAGGCAGTGCCTGCACAGCCTTTTCATAGCGTTCTTTCGCCAGCTGATAGCCGGTGTAGTATTCCGGTTCCATCATCCGGCTGCGGCCGCTTGAAATAAACACCGGTTCATAGCTTTCATCCTGGCGGATGCCAAGCTGCACTGTCTCACCGATCAACATCATCTTCTTCAACATCAGAGAGCGGACAACATTCATGATCTTTCTTCTTAACAGCACATTGAAGAATGTCGGAAAGCCTGCCTCCCTGTCTTCGCGGTATCTGTCCTCGGCAACCGGGATCATCGTCACAGCTTCCTGCACGATATCTTCAAGATATGGTTTCAGTACGGGATAGCTTTCCAGGATATCTCCCGTAATGGAATAGATCAGTCCGATGTTTTCTCTGTACATCAGATCATGGGCACTTCTGTCATCAGTGCGGATCATATAAAGCAGTTCATATGGGTTTGACGGCATCATATTTCCACCTCCAATGTGATTATTTCACTGAAAACAGTCCCGTGAGTCCGGAATGTGTCCCATTTCAGTCCCGATTTTGTCTCACAAAAGAAAAACATGTGCCGAAGCACATGTCTCTTAAGTCTCATCAGTCTCAGATTGGATTCTGGCTGCTGAAAACAGCGTACATCAGGATGCCTGCGCTGACGCTTGCGTTCAGCGATGAGATCCTGCCTGTCATCGGAAGTGATACGACATAATCGCATTTTTCCCTCAGCAGTCTTGAGATGCCTTTTCCTTCATTGCCGATGATCAGCACTGTCGGGAAGTTGTAATCCATGGTGCGGTAATCCTGGCCGTCCATATCGGCCGCGACTGCCCACCATCCTTTTTTCTTCAGATCTTCCAGCGTTCTGGTCAGGTTTGTGACACAGGCGCATTTCACTGTTTCAATGGCACCTGCGCTGACCTTGGCAACCGTCGGTGTAAGACCGACGTTATGATTCTTCTTGAAGATAACACCGGCTGCGCCGACTGCATCTGCCGTACGCAGGATCGCGCCGAGGTTGTGGGGATCCTCCAGCTCATCCAGCATGATCAACAGTCCCGGTTTTCCCTCCGGCACGCAGGCAAGCAGGTCTTCCACCTCATATGTCTCATAGTCGACGATCTCTGCCGCAATGCCCTGGTGACGGTCGGAACCGGTCAGTCTTGTCAGCTGTTTTCTGTCTGTCTTCCTGATTGCGACGTGTGCCTTTTTGGCAAGCTGTTCGATTTCCCTGTCTTCCACAGCCATCCAGATCGTCTTTGCTCTGTCGGAATCTGTCAGGATCTGTTTAATCACGTTTTTTCCGTATACAAATTGTGTCATAGGATTTCCTTTGCCTTCTGAAAGATCTCGCGGATCCTTTCTTCGTTGTGTTCCATATACAGCATTCCCAGGATTGCTTCAAAGCCGGTGGACATGCGGTATGTCCCGGTATCGGTGTTGTTGGGCACCGTGCCGGCATTGCCGTTCCTGCCTCTTCTGTATACTTCCTCTTCTGCTTCGGTAAAGAACTGCTCTTCATGAAGCACTGTATAGAACTTTGCCTGCGCTTTCGCGGAAACGTAGGCGATGCTTTTCTTCTGCAGCTGCGATCCTCTGCCCTGGCCGTTTTCAATCAGATCGTTTCTGACAAACAGCGACCATACGGCATCTCCGAGGAACGCAAGCGTTCTTCCGGAACATTCCTGCGGTGTCATCAAAGCAGGCCCTTCTCCATCAGCTTCGCTCTGTATACATCCGCAGATGCGAAGTCTTTCTGTGCCTTGGCTTCATTCCACTTCGCAAACAGCTCTCTGCCTTCCTCATCAACTGTGATCTTTTCCACAGTGATGCCGAGCACTTCCAGCATCTTTTCCACAGCGTTTCTGTAAGGCGCAACTGTCTCCCAGCTGATTTCTCTCTGGCGGAGGGACTGGTTGAGCTTCTTGACGGTGTCATAGATGACCGCGTAGGCATTCGGTGTGTTCATGTCATCATCCATGGCATCCAGGAATGCTCTGTATTCCGCTTCATCATACGCGTCGCTCAGCGTAACGCCTGCCAGCTGTGACTTGATATCCGCCTGGCGCATCGGTCCCATGACCTTTTCCAGTTCCTTGCGGGCTGTCTCGATTGTCTCATCAGAGAAGTTCAGCTCTTTTCTGTAGTGCACAGATGAGACAAGCCATCTTGTCAGATTTGTTCCGAGCTGATCAACGACGTCCTTTGCCCACATTGTGTTGCCCAGTGACTTGGACATCTTTTCACCGTTGATGTTGACCATCGCGTTGTGGATCCAGTAGTTTGCCAGGGAATTGTGATGGCATGCCTCCTGCTGGGCTGCCTCATTTTCATGATGCGGGAATTTCAGGTCCATGCCGCCGCCGTGGATATCGATCTTTTCACCGAGGTTGTCATTGATCATGACGACACATTCCGTATGCCATCCCGGTCTGCCTTCTCCCCACGGGGAATTCCACTTGATTCCCTTGTCTGTCTTCTTCCACAGGGCAAAGTCATACGGGTTCTTCTTCATGTCATTTGTTTCAATGCGGGCACCGGCTTCCAGCTGATCCAGCTTCTGATGGGAAATCTCTCCGTATGTCGGAACGCTGTCAACGCTGAAGTACACGTCGCCGTCGACTTCATACGCATTTCCCTTGTCCACAAGCTCCTTGATGAAGGCAATGATCTCATCCATTGTCTCGGTTACACGCGGTGTGATATCCGGCAGTTCTGTATTCAGTGCCTTTCTCACATCCTGGTATGCCGCGATATATCTTGCCGCGATGACATCTTCTGTCGTGTTTTCCTCAATGGCCTTGTTAATGATCTTGTCATCGACATCGGTGAAGTTGGATACATATGTCACCGTGTATCCTTCCGCTTCAAACAGACGCTTCAGAACGTCAAAGACGATCATCGGTCTGGCATTGCCGATATGGGCATAGTTGTATACTGTAGGTCCGCAGACATACATGTCCACATGTCCTTCTTTAATCGGTTTGAAGTCCTCTACCTGCAGTGTTTTTGAATTGTACAGTCTGATCATATTCCCTCCTTAAGAAAAGATACGCCTAAAAAGACGTATCCACTTTTTATGTTCTCCGTCTGTAACGCAGACACGCGTTTTCCGCTACATATCGCGGAATCCCTCAGGGATGCATTCAGATATGGCCATCTGCCGGAACAGTTCCACCGTCATCTGTTCCTCTCTTGGACCGGTATCATATCCTACTGGTTCCCGTCTCCGGTTTGTTTCAGTATATCACGCATTCGCGGATGCGCCACGTGTTTTCTTCAGCGCTGATACCATGCCATGATCTCATTGATCATGCGTTCTGTATCTTCTTTCTCACTGATATCAAACCAGTGCACCGGCATCTGGTGTCTGAACCAGGTATACTGCCGCTTGGCAAACTGCCTGCTGTGCTTCTGGATTTCTTCTTTCACTTCCTCTTCTGTCATATTTCCCCGGAAATATGATTCCCATTCCTTATAGCCGATGCCCTGCATGGACGCATCAGAGAAGGTGACACCCTGGTTCAGAAGTGTTTCGATCTCATTCTTCAGACCGTTTTCAAACATCATTTCCACACGTCTGTTGATTCTGGCATAGAGCTTTTCCCTGTCCATCGTGCAGCCGGCAATGAATGCGTCATAGATCATTTCATGCGACTGTTCCTTCTCGATTTCACTCTGGGGCTTTCCGCTCCTCTGCGCGATGGTCAGTGAGCGCATCAGGCGCTTG
The DNA here is from genome assembly GCA_900320455.1 of uncultured Erysipelotrichaceae bacterium. Taxonomy (GTDB): domain Bacteria; phylum Bacillota_I; class Bacilli_A; order Erysipelotrichales; family Erysipelotrichaceae; genus Bulleidia. The sequence continues at coordinate 9,192 of ONSK01000165.1, forward strand.
CGGTTGTTGACGTGGATCTTCTGAATCTGCACCGGATCGATCTTTTCCAGCATCGCGTACAGCTCTTCATTCGTATACTGTTCCAGTGCCGGATCCGTGGAAGGTCCTTCCTCTTCTTTATTAAAGGAATAGTCATACAGGCAGGCTTTCAGATACAATCCTGTTCCTCCGCAGATGATCATCGGTGTATCGCTTTCATCAATGATCTTTCTGGCCATGCGCTGAAAGTCAGCGCTGCTGTAGCTGTCTTTCGGCGAAAGGATATCAATCAGATGATGCGGGATATCCCCCATCTCTTCTTTTGTGACTTTGCCGGAGCCGATATCCAGACCTCTGTATACCTGAATGGAATCGCCGGAGATCACTTCCGCGTTCAGCTTCTCTGCCATCGTGATTGAAAAACCCGTCTTTCCGGCAGCGGTGGGTCCGGCGATCACAAGCACCTTCTTCATCGCAGGAACTCCTTCGTCAGCTCTTTCTCCTCCAGTGTGATGAACGTCGGTCTGCCGTGCGGGCAGTGATACGGATTCTCACACAGGGAAAGCTGGCGCACAACTTCCTTCATCTCATCCATTGTCAGACTTCTGTTGAAACGGATGCTGTGATGGCATGCCATGGTCGCGATCGTCTTCTTCTCCATGCGGGTATATTTCGATTCACGGTCATTGCGGAACTGGTCAAGCACATCCTGCAGGAACGGTTCTTCCTCAATATCCTTCATCCAGGAAGGAACTCTGCGAACCACGAATGTATCCCTGCCGAACGGCTCCATCGTGATATGCAGATCACTGATTGAAGCGTTCAGCTCTTCACTGCGCTGGACAAGATCGCTTCCCGCATGGACAGTGACCGGCACAAGCAGATCCATCATGACCGGTTCCTTATTCAGCTTGTTCAGATATTCCTCATAGTGCACGCGTTCCTGTGCCGCATGCTGGTCAATGATCACCAGTCCGTCCTCCACCGCGCAGAGAATAAACTTCTTGTGAAGCTGTCCGATGACTTCCATCGGCGGAAATGCCTGTTTCTTCGGCGGATCATATACCTGCGCAGGCTCAGCCGCGCTGCTGTAGAGCTCTTTCAGGATCTTTTCATCTTCCTGAATCTCTTCATGGAAGGACATCTGTTTTGCGGGTGCTTCCGTGACGACAGGTTCCGGTTCTTTCACAACCGGTGCTGCTTCCTTTTGTTTTGTCTGTTCTTCTTTGCGTACAGCTTCTTCGATCAGTCTGTCGGTATCGAAGGAAATCGGTTCAAAGATCTGCTTTCTCGCTTCTCTGATTTCCGCTTTCGGTGCCAGGATATTTCCCTTCAGGGCATTTCTGACATTGTCACGGATCAGATATTCCAGCTGCATCTCCTTGGAAAGACGCACTTCCCATTTGGAAGGATGCACGTTGACATCCAGAAGATGGGGATCCATCTCAATATTCAGAACACAGAGCGGATATCTTCCTTTGACAATGAAGTCCTCATATCCGTCCTGGATCGCTTTATACAGTTTATATGTGCGCACCATCCTGCCGTTGAGGAAGACATGCATCATCGAACGGGATGCACGTGTCATCGACGGCTTGATCAGATAGCCGCTGACGTGATAGTCATAATCCGAGAAGTCCACCGGCACTGCCAGCTCAGCTGCCGCTCTTCCGTATACATTCCAGATCACTTCCAGCATGTCACCCTGACCGCTTGTCTGGAAGGACATCCTTCCGTCAGATACCAGGCTGAACGCGATCTCCGGATGGGAAAGCGCGAAGGAAGAAATGACATTCTGGATCAGTGATGCCTCATAAGCACCGGAGCGCATATGCTTGAGTCTTGCCGGTGTCTGATAGAACAGACCTTCCACGGTCACGGACGTTCCCTGGGAACAGGGATAGGGTGCGGCGGATACCGTCTTTCCATATTCGACGACGACTCTTGTCGCTTCCTTTCCGTCACTGGTGGTCAGTGTCAGCTTTGAGACAGACGCGATGGATGGCAGCGCCTCGCCTCTGAATCCGAGCGTATGAATGGACCAGAGATCATTCTCGCTTCTGATCTTGGATGTCGCATGCCTGCCGAAAGCCAGCTGGGCATCTTCCGCGTCCATGCCGCAGCCGTTGTCCTGCACGGTCAGCTTTGTAATGCCGCCTTCCTCAATGACGACATCCACTCTTGTCGATCCCGCGTCAATCGCGTTTTCCACAAGTTCCTTGACGACCCCCATTGGTCTTTCCACCACTTCTCCGGCAGCGATCATATTCGCTGTCTGTGTATCTAACTGTCTTATTCTTCCCATAACGGTATCATTATAACACCCGATTCATGCTAATATACTTACATGAGAATTCTTGAAGAATACAGGGAAGAAACCGTTATTAACAAATCACGCTTCATCGCCTGTGTAAAATGCACCAGAACGGAAGAAGAAGCCCGTGAGTACATCGAGCAGATCCGGAAGGAATATCCGGACGCCTCGCACGTATGCACGGCATACATGCTTGGTGAAAACAACATGATCCAGCGTTCCTCCGACAACAAGGAACCGTCCGGAACCGCCGGCATCCCGATGCTTGAAAGCATCCGCAAAAGCGGAATGAGCGATGTATGCGCGTGCGTTGTCCGCTACTTCGGCGGTGTGAAGCTCGGGGCAGGCGGACTGATCCGGGCATATTCCGGCGCTGTGGCTGATGCGCTTGCGCACGCGAAAAAGAGCGAAGAAATTCTGCTGGATGAATGGAAGATCACCTATCCGTATGATTTATCCGGCACAGTGGAAAACTGGCTGCGGCGCAATACGGATATTCAGGACATCGCCTATGATGAACAGGTTACCTGCACGATTCTGACGGACAGGAAAGACATTGAGGATACGATCCGTGATCTTTCCAAAGGCACCGTCACACCCGTATATGAAAAAACCGTTCACACGGAACGGGAGATACAGACTGAGGAATGACTCAGTCTGTTTTTTTCACAAACATGAGATTGAGATCCACGTTTTTGGAGATACCGTCGATCACGCCTTCATTGGTATACTGCCAGACTCTGAAGCGGTACTGGTATGTCGGCTTGTGATAATACTGGGCTATCCAGAAATCATAGTTCTGCAGGAAGCCGATGGAGAACAGATGATCAAACAGCGATGTGCTGTTGTAGATCATCGGCTTGTATCCCTTCTGCGAGATTGCTTCCAGCCAGGTAACTGCGATCCTTGTCTTGTCATCACGGCTGATCGGCTTGACTCTTCCCTTGTCGCCTTCACCGCTTTCTTCCATATCAAAGACAACCGGAAGATCCACTTCCTTTCCTTCCAGCAGGCCTGCGACCAGTTCCACTTCTTCCCAGGCCTCTTCTTCATTTACTGCCTGCGAGAAGAAATAGACACCGACATCAATGCCGTTTTCTTTTGCCCCGCGGTAGTTGTTTTCAAACTGGGAATCGACGTGAAGCTTGCCCTGGGAGTTTCCCCTGTAGCCGGCACGGATAAAGACGAATTCCACACCGGCATCCTTGACTCTTTTCCAGTCGATGGTTCCGTTATGTGAAGATACGTCAATGCCGAAGCGTGATGTGTAATTCTCATCCTCATAGGAAACGTACTGATCGTTCCATACGAGGTTGTCCATATCATAATCATTTGTTTCAAAGGGAAGGGATACATACTTGTCTTCCGGAACATGGCGCAGCGCGTTCTGTCTGAGACGGAACATGAGCACAAAGACCGCAAATACAAGAATGGCAGTCACAACCGCAATACCGAAAACAGATTTCTTATTTTTTCTTCGTCTGTATTGTCTCTTTGTCATACAAAAATCATACAGGAAACACCTGTTGGTGACAACGATGTCAGATCAGATATATTTCCCGGTAATACTGTCCGGACAGTTTCTGACTTCCTGCGGTGTTCCGCATACAACGACTCTGCCGCCGTCTTCACCGCCGCCCGGTCCCATGTCTATGAGATAGTCCGCATTGCGGATCACATCGAGGTCATGCTCGATCACGATGACAGTAGCACCCTGATCAATTAACGTCTGGAATACCTGAAGAAGGGTTTCCACATCCTTGGGATGCAGACCGATGGTCGGCTCATCAAAGACAAAGACAGAATCCGACTGTCCCTTTCCCATCTCACTTGCCAGCTTGAGACGCTGTGCCTCGCCGCCGGAAAGACTCGGGGTTTCTTCTCCAAGCGTCAGATAGCCAAGACCGAGATCCTTCAATACCTGCAGTCTCGGTGATACGTTCTTCAGATCTTTGCAGAAAGTGAGGGCATGGCTGACATCCATGTCCATCAGTTCAGGAAGAGAACAGGATTCCCCTGCCTTGTTTGCGTAAATCACCTTGTATGCCGCTTTGGCGTATCTTGAACCGCGGCACTGCGGGCAGGTGATATCGACGTCCGGAAGGAACTGCACGTCGAGGCTGATACTGCCTGTGCCGTCGCATACCGGACAGCGCAGATCTCCCGTGTTGTAGGAGAAATCACCGGCCTTGTATCCCTTTTCCTTCGCCTTCGGTGTTCTTGCGTAAATCCTGCGCAGCTCATCATGCACATTGGCATATGTCGCGACAGTCGAGCGCACATTGATTCCGATCGGTGAAGCATCGATCAGCTTGATATGCGCAATGCCGTCAGCCTCAATGGAAAGCACATGTTCGGGAAGTTCCCGTTCAGCGATTTTCGCCTGCAGTCCGGGAATCAGGCTTTCCAGGATCATCGTTGTCTTGCCGGATCCGGATACACCTGTGACACAGGTCAGCCTGCCTTTTGGAATCTTTACTTCTAATGGCTTTACGGTATGAATCGCTGCTGTCTTCAGGGCAATTGTGCCAAGATCAAACATCTCTTCTGCAGAGATCTGTCTGCGAAGACTGGATTCATACGCATCGGAAAGATACGGACCGATGACGGAGTTCTTATTGTCCGCGATTTCTTCAATGGTGCCTTCCGCAATCACAGTGCCGCCGTCCGCGCCGGCTGCCGGTCCCATCTCAATCATCCAGTCAGACTGTTTCAGGATCTGCGTGTCATGATCGACAAGCAGGATCGAGTTGCCGTCCTCTGCCAGATCATGCATGACACCGTTCAGACCTTCGATATTGGATGGATGCAGTCCGATGGAAGGTTCATCCAGAACATAGAGCACGCCTGTTGTGCGGTTACGCACAGCTCTTGCCAGCTGCATTCTCTGCCTCTCTCCGGTGGAAAGTGTTTCCGTTGAACGGTCCAGGGAAAGATAGGAAAGACCGAGCTCCATCAGTCTCTTCGCGGATGTCTCAAAGGATTCACAGATGCTTCTGGCCATCGCTCTCATTTCTTCCGGCAGGGTTTCCGGAACGCCGTTCACCCATTCCCGCAGATCTTTGAGAGGCATCTGACATGCCTCTGCCAGTGAGATTCCGCGCAGCAGCGGTGCTCTTGCGGCATCGGAAAGTCTTGTGCCATGACATTCGGGACAGATATCTTCCTTCAGGAATTTCTCCACCCTCTTCATTCCCTTTTCATCTTTCACCTTGCTTAAGGCATTCAGGACTGTCGCTGTCGCGCTGTAATAGGTAAAGTCCATTTCAGCAGCTGTCGCATTGTCTCCTTTTGCCTTGTAGAAGATATGACGCTTTTCCATCGGCCCGTCATAAACGATTTCTTTTTCCTTTTCGCTCAGATCTTTGAACGGAATATCCGTGCGCACACCCATGGCCCGGCAGACGTCTGTCATCAAAGACCACATCAGGGAATTCCATGGCGCAACGGCGCCTTCATCAATCGTCAGGCTTTCATCGGGAATCAGTGTGCTTCTGTCCACGGTGCGCACAATGCCTGTTCCCTGGCAGCACCGGCAGGCACCCTGGCTGTTGAACGCCAGTTCCTCCGCTCCTGGAGCGTAGAAATGCGCGCCGCATTCCGGACATACAAGTTCCTGTTCAGCTGCCACGGCAATGGACGGCTTCAGGTAATGACCGTTCGGACAGCGATGGCTGGCAAGACGCGAGTACATCAGACGCAGGCTGTTGAGCAGCTCCGTTCCCGTTCCAAACGTGGAGCGGATCCCGCCGGCAGAAGGTCTCTGATGCAGAGCCAGGGCGGCAGGCACATACAGCACCTCATCCACATCCGCTTTCGGAGCGCTTGTCATCCTTCGCCTCGTGTACGTGGAAAGGGAATCCAGGTATCTCCTGGAACCTTCCGCATACAGCACACCGAGTGCCAGCGAGGATTTTCCTGATCCGGATACGCCGGCGATACTGACAATCTGATGCAGGGGGATATTTACGTCAATGTTTTTCAGATTATGCACTCTTGCGCCTCTGACCTTGATCAGCTTCGGCGCATGGTTTTCATTGTTCATGTGATTACCTCATCTGTCAGTCCATTCTACCATTGAAAAAGAAGGAGTGTTTCTCCTTCTCATTCATTTTTCAGATCGGCGAACTTCTCAGCGACAGACGGCGCGTTCTTTGTCAGTTTCTTGATTGAGAGATCCTGTGCCTTGTTGTTCGCAAGACGGAGGTTGTTCTCTGATGACAACAATGCGTCTTTTGTCTTCTGAAGATGATCGATCGTCTTGTCAATTTCCTCGATTGCCGTGCGGAACCTTCTTGATGCGAGATCATAGTTTCTCGCGAAGGCATCCTTGAAGGCATTCATATTATCCTCA